>JBARWC010000034.1:0-24609 GCA_049646585.1 Burkholderiaceae bacterium
GTGCTGCTGGGCACGCGCTTGTCTATTTTTGCGCCCGCTCCCGATCTTGGCTTGATCATCGTCGACGAAGAGCACGACACGTCCTATAAACAGCAGGACGGCTTGCGCTATTCGGCCCGCGATCTGGCCGTCTGGCGCGGCCGTGACCTGGACATACCCGTGGTCCTGGGGTCGGCTACGCCATCGCTGGAAAGCTGGCGGCATGCCGAGAAAGGCCATTACCTGCGCCATACCCTGGCGCAACGCGCGCGTGATGTCGAGCTGCCCAAGGTGCGCCTGGTGGATACCCGCCGCCTGGTCATGCAGCAGGGTTTTTCTCCGCAACTGATCGAAGCCCTGGGCCAAAGGCTGGAGCGCGGGCAGCAGTCGCTTATTTTCCTGAACCGGCGCGGTTACGCGCCTGTGCTCAATTGCGCATCTTGCGGCTGGGTAAGCCAATGCCCGCGCTGCACCGCCTATACAGTCCTGCATCGCGGCTCGGGCCGGCGCAATTATCTCCAGTGCCACCACTGCGGCCATCAGGCGCATGTGCCGCATGCCTGCCCGGATTGCGGCGACCAGGACTTGAAGCCCATGGGACGCGGCACGCAGCGCATCGAAGAACATCTGGCCGAACTCTTCCCGCAGGCGCGCATCGCCCGCATCGATGCCGACAGCACGCGGCGCAAGGGCAGCGCGGCAGCCCTGTTCGCCAAAGTGCATGCGGGCGAGGTCGATTTGCTGGTGGGGACGCAAATGGTCGCCAAGGGGCATGACTTCACCAACCTGGGCCTGGTGGGCGTGCTGAATGCGGACGCCATGCTTTTTGCCCAGGATTTCCGGGCGCCGGAAAGGCTGTTCGCCCAATTGATGCAGGTCGCCGGGCGGGCAGGCCGCCACGTGAAAGGCGGCGAAGTCATCATCCAGACCGATTACCCCGAGCAGCCGGTCTACCAGGCCTTGCTGCGACACGACTACCCGGGCTTCGCCCGCTATGCCTTGAACGAACGCGAGGCCATAGGGCTGCCGCCCTATGCGCATCAGGCTTTGCTGACCGCCGAGTCCCGCCAGCTGGCGGCTGCGCTGGAATTCCTGGCGCGCGCGCGCGCCTTGCCCCAGGACGACGCCGCCAGCTATCCCACGGCACCGTCGCTGACGCTATACGACCCGGTGCCGCTGCGCGTGGTACGGGTGGCCAATGTCGAACGCGCCCAATTGCTGGTGGAAAGCGCCAACCGGCCCGCCTTACAGGCCTTTCTGTCGACCTGGTCGCAGGCGGTGGCGGACCTGGCGCGCGCGCATCGCGTGCGCTGCAATCTTGAAGTCGATCCGCTGGAAATCTAGGAAGGCCGCCCTTGAATACCCCCCGAGGCCATACCGTCGCATCCGACCTGAACGCCGCCCAGCGCCAGGCGGTGCTGTACCTGGACGGCCCCTGCCTGGTCCTGGCCGGCGCGGGCAGCGGCAAGACGCGCGTGATCACTCAAAAAATCGCCTATTTGCTGCGCGAATGCGGCTACCCGGCCCGGCAGGTGGTGGCGCTTACCTTCACCAACAAGGCCGCCCGCGAAATGAGCGAGCGGGTCAAGCTGTTGGTCGATTCCAAGCTGGCCAAGGGCCTGACGGTCAGCACCTTCCATTCCCTGGGCTTGCGCTTTTTGCGTGAAGAAGCGGCGCATGCCGGTTTGAAACCCAGCTTTTCCATCCTGGATTCCAACGATGCGCTGGCCATCATCCAGGAACTGCTGGCCACGACCGACAAGGCGCGGCTGCGCGCGGTGCAGCAGAATATCTCTTTGTGGAAGAACGCCCTGATGGACCCCGACGCGGCGGACCGCAGCGCGTCCTCGCCCAGCGAGGTCGAAGCGGCCAAGGTCTATCGCAGCTACAGCGCCACCCTGGCGGCTTATCAGTCGGTGGACTTCGACGACCTGATCCGCCTGCCGGCCATGCTGCTGGAACACAACGAGCAGGTCAGGCAGCGTTGGCAGGCCCGCGTGCATTACTTGCTGGTGGACGAATACCAGGACACCAACGTCTGCCAGTATCGGCTGGTGCAATGGCTGACCGGGCAGCGCGCCATGTTCACGGCGGTGGGCGACGACGACCAGGCCATCTATGCCTGGCGCGGCGCAACGGTCGAGAACCTGGCCAATCTTACGACCGACTACCCGGGCTTGCAGGTGATCAAGCTGGAACAGAATTACCGGTCGGTGCAAAGGATACTGTCGGCCGCCAACCAGGTCATCAGCAAGAACCCCAACCTGTTCGGCAAGAAGCTATGGTCCGACCTGGGAATGGGCGAAGCCATACAGGTCACGCCCATGGACGACGAAGAAGCCGAGGCCGAAGCGGTGGCGGTGCGCCTGTCGGCGGCGCGCTTCGAGCGGCAGGCCGAATGGCGCGATTTCGCCGTCCTGTACCGCAGCAATCATCAGGCGCGCATCCTGGAGCAGGCCTTGCGCACTCTGCGCATCCCCTACACGATCTCGGGTGGCCAAAGCTTTTTCGAGAAAGCCGAGATCCGGGACATCCTGGCTTACTTGCGCCTGGTCGCCAACGACAGCGACGATCCCGCCTTCATTCGCGCCGCCACGACCCCGCGGCGCGGAATCGGGCAGGCCACCTTGCAGGCCCTGGGCCAGTTCGCCGCCGAGCGGCAGTTGTCCCTGTTCGAGGCGGTTTTCGAGATCGACGCGGCCGAGAAGCTGGCGGGCAAGCAACTGGAGCCCTTGCTGGTGTTTGCCCAGTTCATACAAAGCATACAGGCGCGTGCCGGACGCAAGGCGGGTGCGGTGCTGCTGCGCCCCGCGCAGGCCAGTCTGATCGCGGGCGGCCCGGACGGCCCCGATACGGCGGGCGTGGACGGCGCGGTCCAGGATAGCGCCGGCGCCATTCTGGACGACATGCTTAGCGTCATCCAGTACGAGCGCTATCTGTACGACACGCTGGAAGAGCGCCCGGCGCAGAATCGCTGGCAGAATGTGCTGGAATTCGTCGGCTGGCTGAAGCGCAAGGCCGACGAAGACGATATGGGCCTGCTGGAGCTGGTCCAGCATGTCGCCCTGGTGACCATGCTGGAGCGCGGCGACGACGACGAGCCCGACGCGGTCAAGCTGTCGACCCTGCATGCATCCAAGGGGCTGGAATATCCCCACGTCTATCTGGTCGGGGTCGAGGAAGGCCTGCTGCCCCACCTGGGCCGCGACGAAGAAGACATGGATCCGGCCACGGCGGCCGAAGCTCTGGTCTTGCGCGTGCAAGAAGAACGTCGCCTGATGTATGTGGGCATTACCCGCGCCCAGCGCAGCCTGCACCTGAGCTGGTGCAAGAAGCGCCGCCGCTCACGTGAATATGTGGTGCGCGAGCGTTCGCGCTTCATCGAGGAAATGGGGCTGGCGGAGCCTGCGCAACAGGAAGACGCCGCGAAGGCGGCGCTTAGCCCGAAGGCGCGGCTGGACATGCTGAAGGCCTTGCTGAACAAGGGCTGATCCGTGTTTTGCGCCGCTTGTGCCTGCCTATTCGAGCGCCCAAAAAACAAAGCCTACACAGATGGGTAGGCTTTCAGCCTATAGCGCTGGAATCAGCGCTTGATCGAGATTCCTGGGTTTACCACTGGGCCCGGGAAAAACGAGCATCTTTGGCGCGAGCTTCGTCCATGGCATGCGTAACGGCGATCATGTAGTTGGATACGGCTACGACGGCTTTGCGCAGGGACGCCAGCGCTTTCTTGCTCGCGGTAACGATCGAAATAGACTCTCCATCAGTCAATGCCTTACGCATCAGGTCACGCTCAAGAGAGTCGCTTAAACGGCTGTACTGGTTGAAAGAAATATCCGACATAATTACCTCACCTATTCAGGTTGTGTGCTGACAGAACAGAATGTTATGTGCTGACAGAAGTAATTATAGGGTTTACCCTAATCAAAAGATAGGGGTAAACCCTAGGGTTTCGGAAAGTGTGGTTTATAGGCCTCAATCGTGGCCTGGCGTTTATTTTTTCTTGCTTTCGAAAAAGCGCCGGAAGGCGGCCTGGGCCTCGTCCGACGCCAGTCTTTGGGTGAACAGATCTCTTTCCGCATCGAAGGCTTGCTCAAGCGCGGGCCGGTCAGCCCGGCGCAGCAACCGCTTGGAGTCGCGCAAGGCCTGGCCCGGTTGGCGGGCGAGTTCGGCGGCCGTTTGTCTGGCCCGTTCCAGGGCTTGCCCCGGGGCGGTGGTGGCGGTGATCAGGCCGCTGTCGCGGGCCTGGGCGGCATCGAAGGACTTGCCCAGCAGCAGCCACTCCGCCGCCCGGCGCGGGCCGGCGATGCGGGCCATCAGCAGGCTGGACCCGCCTTCCGGGCAAAGGCCCAGCGAGACGAAGGGCATGCTGAACAAGGCGTCTTGCGCGGCATAGACGAAGTCGCAATGCTGCAGCAGGGTGACGCCCACGCCGACGGCCCGGCCTTCCACCGCCGCGATGACGGGCACATCAATGCCGGCCAGCCGGCGCAGAAAGGCCAGGGCGGGGCTGTCTCCGGCGCCGCGCTTGGACTGGAATTCGGACAAATCGTTGCCGGCGGTGAAATGGCCGCCCGTGCCGGTCAGGATGACCGCATTGCAGCCGGGGTCGGCCTGCGCCGCTTGCAAGGCGTGATCGAGCTCGGTGTACATGGCGTTGGTGAGCGCGTTGCGCCGCTCGGGGCGGTTGATGGTCAGTGTCAGGCAGGAGCCGTCCGAGGCAATACCTATCATGCGCGGTCTCCAAGGAAGCCGTCATTCAGTTGTGCATGGGCCTGGCGGTACTCAGCCTTGAGGTTCTCCACGATCCGATGCACGGGCAGGATGCTGTCTATGCTGCCCACGCCTTGGCCGGCGCCCCAGATGTCGCGCCAGGGCTTGCTGCGGGTGGTGCCGAAGTTGGTGTGTTCGGCGCCGGGGGCGGGAAGCTTGTCGGGGTCCAGGCCGGCGGCGGCAATGCTGGGTTTCAGGTAGTTGCCGGGAATACCGGTGAAGAAAGGCGTGTAAAGGATGTCGCTTGCATGCGCCTGGACCAGCATCTGCTTATAGGCCTCGTCCGCCCGGGCTTCGGGGCTGGCGATGAAGCGTGTGCCTATATAGGCGAAGTCGGCGCCCATGGCCCTGGCGGCCAGGATGTCCTGCCCACGGGTGATAGAGCCCGACAAGGCGATGGGGCCGTCGTAGATCTTGCGCACTTCCGCCAGCAGGGCGAAGGGGCTGAGCATGCCCGCGTGGCCCCCGGCTCCGGTGCACACCAGGATCAGTCCGTCCACGCCGGCCTCCAGCGCCTTGTGGGCATGGCGCAGCGTAGTCACGTCGTGGAACACCTTGCCGCCCCAGCCGTGCACGGTATCGACCACGTCGCCGGGTGCGCGCAGGCTGGTGATGATGAGCGGCACCTTGTGCCGCGCGCATACCTCCAGGTCCTGGGCCAGCCTGTCGTTGGATTTATGGATGATGTGGTTGATGGCGTAGGGCGCGATGGTACGTTGCGGCTCCCGCGCCTTGAGTTCGGCCAGCGCCGTTTCGATCTGCGTGAGCCATTCGGTCAGCAGGCCTTGCGGGCGGGCGTTCAAGGCCGGCATGGACCCGACGATGCCGCTTGCGCATTGCGCGATGACCAGCTCGGGGCCGGAGACGATGAACATGGGCGCCGATATGACGGGTAGTGCAAGATGGCGGTATAGCTCCTGGA
The DNA here is from genome assembly GCA_049646585.1 of Burkholderiaceae bacterium. Classification (GTDB taxonomy): domain Bacteria; phylum Pseudomonadota; class Gammaproteobacteria; order Burkholderiales; family Burkholderiaceae_B. The sequence goes on from JBARWC010000034.1 coordinate 5,675, forward strand.
CCGTGCTGCGCGGCATGCTGGGAATCTCCTTGGAATATCCGCCTGGCGGCGTAGTGTTGAGTCGTATTCTAGGTCCAAACGGCGGCGTCGATTCGCGGCCCGGCCCCGCGCGCACAACACATCGTCGCCAGATGAGGCAAAATACCAGTTTTACTTTTCACTTACGCAGCCGCCATGTCCTTACGTCCAGCACCGCTTACCGGAATCCGGGTTCTTGATTTGACACGTGTGCTGGCGGGGCCCTGGTGCACGCAGAACCTGGCCGACCTGGGCGCCGAAGTGATCAAGATAGAGCGCCCCGGCGCGGGCGACGACACCCGGGGGTGGGGGCCTCCCTACATCAAGGACGCGCAGGGCCAGGACACCACCGAGGCCGCCTACTATGCGTCGGCCAACCGCAACAAGCAGTCGGTGGCCCTGGACATTGCCAGCAAGCGCGGTGCGGAGCTGGTGCGCGAGCTCGCCAAGCAAAGCGACATCCTGGTCGAGAACTTCAAGGCCGGCGGCTTGCGCAAGTACGGGCTGGACTACGAAAGCATCAAGGCGATCAATCCGGCGCTGATTTATTGTTCGATCACAGGCTTCGGCCAGACCGGGCCTTATGCCAGCCGTCCCGGATACGATTTCATGATCCAGGGCATGGGCGGCCTGATGAGCATCACCGGCGAGCGCGACGACCTGCCCGGAGGCGGCCCTCAAAAGGCTGGCGTGGCCGTGGCTGATTTGATGACCGGCATGTATTCCACCGTCGGGATATTGGCCGCGCTGCACGAGCGCGGCCGCAGCGGCCTGGGCCAACATATTGATATGGCGCTGCTGGATTGCCAGGTGGCCATGCTCGCCAACCAGAACCTGAACTACATGACCACCGGCGTCGCGCCCAAGCGGGCCGGCAATGCGCACCAGAACCTGGTTCCATACCAGGTGTTCGCCGCCGCCGACGGCCATCTTATTGTCGCGGTGGGCAACGATACGCAGTTTCAGGCCTATTGCCGGGTCATCGGCAGGCCGGGGCTGTCCGACGACCCCAGGTTCAAGACCAATTCAAATCGTGTCATCAACCGCGAAGCGCTGGTGCCCATGCTGGTCGAGGCCATGAAAGCCCAGGCGCGCGATTACTGGCTGCGGGAGCTTGAGGGAGCGGGCGTTCCCGCCGGCCCCATCAACACCATAGACCAGGTCTACGACAACCCGCAGGTGCGGTCGCGCGAGATGATGCGCATGCTGCCGCATGCGTCGGCGGGGCGGGCACCCGTGGGGTCCAGTCCTCTGAAATTTTCCGACAGCCCGGTCAGCTACCGGCATGCGGCGCCGCTGTTGGGCGAGCATACCGAAAGGGTGCTGCGCGACCGGCTGGGCCTGACGGACGAAGAAATCCGCAAGCTGGTTCCCTAGGCGGAGCCACGTGGCAAGCAATCTAGTGTCAGGAGCAAATGAAATGAAAACCATCAATACCTTGGGTATCGTGGGGGCCGGGGCAATGGGCCGCGGCATTGCACAGATAGCGGCGCAGGCCGGCCTGGATGTGCTGTTGTTCGACCTGAATGCCCAGGCGATCGAGGCCGCCCGGGAAAACCTGCGGCAAATGTGGGGCAAGTTGGTTTCCAAAGGGAAACTGACGGAACAAGCGGCGGCGGAGTCTTTGGCTCGCGTCACGGCGTGTTCCGAACTGCAGGCCATGGCCGGGGCCGATCTGGTCATCGAGGCGGTGGTCGAACGCCTGGACGTCAAGTGCGAACTTTTCCGCCAGCTTGAAGGCGTCGTGGCGCCCGACTGCATTTTGGCGTCGAACACTTCGTCCTTGTCCATTACCGCGATCGCGCAGGCTTGCGAGCGCCCCCAGCGCGTTCTGGGTTACCACTTTTTCAACCCCGTGCCCCTCATGAAAGTGGTGGAAGTCATCGACGGTTTGCGCAGCGATGCGCGTGCCGGCGACGCGCTGATGGAACTGGCCCGCCGCATGGGCCATACGCCCGTGCGGGCCAAGGACATGCCCGGCTTTATCGTGAACCACGCCGGGCGCGGCATGAATATCGAGGGTCTGAAGACCGCCCAGGAATCGGTGGCGCCGTACTACCAGGTCGACGCCATCATGCGCGAGCAGGCCGGTTTCCGCATGGGGCCCTTCGAGCTGCTGGATCTGACGGCGCTGGACGTGTCCCACCCCGTCATGGAATCGATTTATCGGCAGTTCTACGACGAGCCGCGCTTTCGGCCTTCGCCCATCGCGGCGGTGCGCACGGCCGGAAAGCTGCTGGGCCGCAAGACCGGCGAAGGCTTCTATGCCTACCCCGAGGGCCAGAAGCAGGTTCCCGCCGAGCCACCCGTGCCCGCCATGCCCCAAGGCCTGAAGGTTTGGCTGGCGCCTTACCATTCGGTGGGGCACAAGCGCGCGGCGGCGCTCCTGAAGGATTTGGGCGCCAGCGTGGTGGCGGCCGAGGCGCCGCCCGCCGACGCGTTGATCGTCGTCACGCCTTATGGCGAGGACACGGCCACAGTGGTCGGAGAGCATCAACTGGATGCCGAGCGCACGGTTGCGTTGGATACCTTTTTCGGTCTGGAGCAGGGCAAGCGCCGCGTGCTGATGTGTTCGGTGGCCACGCAGCCCAAGTGGCGCGATGCGGCCCATGCCCTGTTCGCCGGCGACGGCACCCCGGTTTCGGTCATCGACGATTCGGCGGGCTTCGTCGGGCAGCGCATCGTGGCGGCCATTGTGAACGTGGCCAGCGATATCGCCCAGCAATCCATTGCGACGCCATCCGACATCGACCAGGCGGTGTCGCTGGGCCTGGGCTACCCCAAGGGCGGGCCGCTATCCATGGGCGATACCTTGGGCGCGGCCCATGTGCTGGAGATTCTGCGCGCCATGCAGCGCGTTACCGGCGACATGCGCTACAGGCCCAGCCCCTGGCTGCAGCGCCGCGTGCAACTGGGCCTGTCCTTGCGGACCGAGCCGGCCTGCATCGCGCGCTGACATCGTTCCACTGGCGATCGCTTGCGGGTGATCGACCATCCATACAAAAGGGCCACGGCATTTCGCCGTGGCCCTTTTGTTGATGCGCTGTTGCTGTTGTCGGCCGGGCCGATTACTTGACGGCCTGCACCATGTATTCGACGGCTGCCTTGACTTCGGCGTCGGAGGCTTGCGAGCCGCCGCGGGGAGGCATGGCACCGACGCCGTGGATGGCGTTCTTGACCATGGCGTCCAGGCCGGTTTCAACATATTTGGCCCAAGCAGCCTTGTCGCCGTACTTGGGAGCGCCGGCTACACCGCTGGCGTGGCAGGCGAAGCAGACGGCTTTGTAGAGTTTTTCGCCGGCCGGATCGATGGTGGCCGCAGCTTGGGCTGGAGCAGCGGGGGCTTCGGCCTTGGCGGGCGCCGGAGCGGCAGGAGCAGCTGCGGCAGCAGGAGCAGCGGCCTTGGCAGGTGCTGCAGCGGCGGGTGCGGCGGCGGGCTTGGCGGCTTCCTTGGCCTGGCCTTCGGCGGCGGGTTCCTTGGGTTCGTCGAACGAGGCGCCGGACTTGTTGGCGATGTAGACGACGGCGCGCGACACTTCAAAGTCGCTTAGCGCGGGATTGCCGCCCTTGGGAGGCATGGCGCCGACGCCGTGGATGGCGTTCTTGACCATGTCTTCGTAGCCGGCCTTGATGAAGGGAGCCCAGGCGGCCTTATCGCCGATCTTGGGTGCGCCCGCCGCGCCGGAGGTGTGGCAGGCGGTACAGGTGGATTCAAAAACCTGCTGGCCGGTCTTGAAGACCTTGGGCGCATTGGCGTCGACCAGCTTGAAGCCGGCGACGGGCTTGATGCGCTGGGCGATGGATTCGCTGGTTCGGCTATCGGAGCCCGCCGTGCCCAGCTGGGCGCTGGCGGCAACCAGGTTGACCAGCAGCATGATGATGAAAATCGGCACAATGAAGGCCAGGATCACGGTTATGATCAATTGCTTGGGCGTTTTGATAAGACCGGTGTGTCCCTCTATGGTCTCTTCGATGTGTTCTTCCGTATTGTTCATAATCGAATCCTGCGTGTTCCTAGTCTGAGGGCGCCAAGGCCTGAATTCCATGATGGTCCGCCAGGAGGACGGATTCCGCGCTCGCGCGGGGAATTCCCGAAAAGCTCCTGAATGAATGATTATAACTAGACTGCTGCTTCAGTGCATGGGTGGCCGTCCGCAAGCCGTGCCGCCCCACTGCTCGATCCGCTTTCCGGCGCCGGAAAATTTTTCCGCAACACGCTACAATGACGACCCTGCGCCCGTAGTTCAATGGATAGAATGAGAGTTTCCGAAGCTCTTGATACAGGTTCGATTCCTGTCGGGCGCGCCAATGATCTAGCCCCCTACCTGGGCTCTTCCCTGTTATCTGAATAGGGACGTTCGCAAGCTCCAGGTCAATCCCTGGGCATTCTGCTCAGCCTTTGCGCGCTGTCGGTCATCCCGGCCGCGATCGATTCAAATATTTCACCAGGGAACCCGTCGGGCAGATCCGACTGGGCATGGGCGAGCGCTTGCGGCAGGCGTTCCAGGGCCTCGGCGATCAAATCCTCCATGTCGATCCCCCAGCCGCATAAACGCGCCGTGTGGTTGAAATGTCGTCGCTGGATGTCTTTCCAGCGGCAATGGGGATTCGCGCCCCTGGACGCCATTGCCAGCCTCAATCGGTGGCGATCCAGTTTGTTGGGGCCTGTTCCGGTAACGGGCCATGCGGATAGCACGTCGTAGAGTGGCGTTAGTTGGTAGCGACCGCCAGGCAGGAGAAAAATGGAGAAGTTCTTGGCATGGCCGTCTGTGGCCGCCATCAACCAGAAGAGCAGTTGTGCCAGCAGCAGGGTGCGCAAGTCCTGAACCCTGGATTCGGACTGCTGCAGGATCTGCGCAATATCGACCCAGCCGGGGCCTCCATCAGCCTCGTACTTCGCACCTGGGGGCGTGCCGGTTGCCTGGCAGAAGTCCTCCTGTGGCAGCCGTAGCCAGTATCCCCGTTCGGAGAGGCGGCGATCAAAACGCTCCACGATCAGCGCCTTCTGGTCTTCGAAGCGGGCCATTGTGCAGCGGGCTGTCGGTAGACCGAAATGTTGGAGAAGTCGAGTGCAGAGCCATTCATTTTCCACGGAAGTGCTCATGTCGGCTCGGCGTCCGCCGACCAGCCCCAGAGGCAGTTTGAAAATGTGCGTGGTGGGTGTCGAGCCTATTGGTTTGCACCACTGGCCGTCATGTAGGACCAGTGCTGTTTTTTCTTGTGCCCCTGCGATGGAAATCCGGAAGTCCTGATCCAGCGCGTCGTGCTGGCCCAGGGCTGCTGGTGCGGCGGCGGTTGCGCGGAGGGTATTTGCTATTTGGTGTTCGCTCAGCGCCTGGACCTGAATCTCAAATATGTCTTGCGGCGTTTCTCCGTCCGGCAGTAATTGGATGGCTCCCACGCAGTCGCGGCCTATAGCCTCCAGGAGGCTGAAGGCTTCTGTGTTCAGGGTCCGAAAACGGGCGTGCAGGCGGCGCCGGATGGTATCGCTGTCGGGCAGTAGATTGTCGAAATAGCTGTGTACGGCGGCGCCGCGCAGCGGCCGGTTGCTGGCAGTGAATGGCAGCGACAAGGATAAGGCCCGGCCCTGCGGGGATGCGAGCCATTCGGGGTCGTATTGCAGCGCATCTTCGTTCCTGCGGGATATCCGCCAATCGCCTACCCGGATGCCATTGGCCCACAGGGTCAGGCTTCGCGCTTGAGATGGCCTGGCCATGTCTACCACTCGCTACCGTGGGAGGTATCTTGGGGGCGCTCCTGGAGCAGGAGTTCAAGCCCCAGGATGCCCGACAGTGTCAACAGGCGGTCGACAGTCAGTTGCGAGGGCTGCTTTTCAAGCTCTGAGTACCGGTTCTGGCTAATCCCCAGGCGGGTTGCAATGTCGGCTTGCGTGAGACCCAGCGCCTTGCGCCGTGAGGTCAGCACGATGCCTAACTGAGTACTGGTGGCAAGTTTGGACATGATTTTTTATCGCTATGATCGATAATTTAATAGTATCGGTTTTGCCGATATTTAACAAGAATCGAGTATGTCGATAAAACTATATCGATAAAAGCCCTCATCACGATAGCGGTGGGGCGGCCTGAAGCGCCGCATATGCCTTATCTTGATTCGTGCTTAGCTATACTGAATAAAATACTTGGTCTTCACCTTGGCTTTCGGTGTTTTGCGTTTTTGAAGAGCATGAGCCTCGATATTTTGTCTTCCCCTGAAGATGCGATGGCGCGGTCAGGGGCTGGGGCGTGTTTCTGAATCAGATAAAGGAGTCTAAATGACTGATCGTGCAATTCTCGCCGGCGGCTGCTTCTGGGGTATGCAGGATCTGATCCGCAAGCTTCCCGGCGTACTTCGTACACGGGTCGGTTATGTCGGTGGCGACGTGCCCAATGCGACCTACCGCAACCACGGAACCCATGCCGAGGGAATAGAGATCGACTTTGACCCCGGCAAGATAAGCTATCGACAATTGCTTGAGTTCTTTTTCCAGATTCACGACCCGAGCACGAAGAACCGGCAGGGCAACGACCTGGGTACGAGCTATCGTTCCGCGATCTATTTTCTGAACGACGAGCAGAAGAAGGTGGCGCTCGATACCATTGCCGATGTCGACGCTTCGGGCCTATGGCCCGGCAAGGTCGTCACCGAGGTCGAGCCCGTAGGGGATTTCTGGCAGGCCGAGGCGGAGCATCAGGATTATCTGGAACGCTATCCAAACGGATACACATGCCATTACCCGCGCCCCAACTGGGTTCTACCCAAGCGGTCGGTCACACCCGCATGATGAAGCGGCGTTCGTCCTGAGGTTTTGTCCGCCGGCGGCCTCGCCAGCCAGCGGTTTCGGCCGCCTTATTTTTGACTATCGTCGCCCGCCAGAATTCGGGAGATGTTTGCCGCTTCGCGGCAGACGATCTTGATCAGTATTTGGCGGTCTTGCTCGTAGCGCCAGGTGGGCGCCCCCAGGTTGAGCGCGCCGACGACCCTTCCGTTGGGCCCGAAGATGGGCGCCGAAACACCCGATGCGCCTTTGACGTTGGCATCCATGACTTCGGCATAGCCTTGCTGGCGTATTTGAACCAGCGACTGCCGGATCAGCGCCGGGTCGGTTTGGGTGCGAGCCGTAACCTTGATCAGGCGCTGCGGCTGCAGCCACCGCGCCAGGTCGTGCTCGGGTGAATAGGCCATGATGGCCAGGCCCATGGATGTGCAATGAATCGGCCGAGGGTGCTCGAGCGAGGCGTCGTACCTGACTTCGTTGGGGCTTACCGCTTTGGCCAGGTATTGTATTTTTCCTTCCCCGGTCAGGCTGCCGATGAAGGCGGATTCCTGGCTTTCTTGCGCCATGCCGGCCAGGATGGGCGTGGCGATGCCCAACAGCCTGGTGCGCAGCCCCCCCACCCATCCCCCACGGAGTTCAAGCGGAAGCAGGTAGCCGGCTTCGTCGCGCAAAAGATAGCCGCGACCGGTCAGGGTCAGCAATAAGGCCTGGGCGCTGCTTTTGGGGATATCCATTTTGCGGGCGACTTCGGTGACGCCCATGGGTTCCGTGGCGGCGGAAAAGAGCTCCAGCAGGTCGAGGACCCGGGTAGCGGACTTGACGCGGTCGTTCATGGCAATGGGCGTCCGTTGCATAAGGGGGCATCATGCCCCTATAATGTTTATGAACATAAACTGTAGTTCATAAGTGTGAACATGTCAAGTGCTTGAGCATAGCTCTCAGAATTTGAATCAGCCGGTCCAGTCAATTGTTTTTTCAGGAGAATATTCAATGGCATCCCAGAAACGTTACGCCCCGCAAGACATCGTGGGTATTTTGCCCCCACTGCTCACTCCCTTCGACGAGAAAGAGGAGATCGTGGAATCCGTTCTTCGGCAAGAAGTGCGCTTCATGCTGGATCAAGGGGTGCATGGGCTGGTGCCGGGCGGCAGCGCGGGCGAGGGCAATACCTTGTCCATAGATGAAGTGCGCAAGGTAGTGGGCATCGCCAGCGAAGAGGCCGCCGGAAAAGTGCCGGTCATTGCCGGGATCATCGCCAACAGCACGCGGGAAGCCGTACAAAAAGCCAAAGCGGTGTCGGACCTGGGCGTGTCCGCGCTGCAGATCACCCCGGTGCACTATATCTATAAGAACGACGACGCATCGATGCTGCGGCATTTTGCTGCCATCCGCGATGCCGTGGACCTTCCCATCATCATCTACAACGTCATTCCGTGGAACTATCTTTCCGTGCCGCTGTTGCTGAAGCTGATGCGCGAGGTTCCGGGAATCTTCGGCGTCAAGCAAAGCGCCAGCGATGTGAAGTCGATGGCCGACCTGCTTCTGATGGCCGAGCCCCACATGAGGATCTACGCCGCGATCGACGCCTTGCTTTACCCGACCTTGGCCATGGGGGCGCATGGCTCGATATCGCAGATACTGGCGGCGCTGCCGGGGCCTTGCGTGGAAATGTGGAATCTGGTTCAGCAGGGCGAACACCAGCGTGCGCGTGACCTGCACAAGCGGCTGTTGAAGGTCTGGAATGCCATTTCGGGCGACAACCGGCTGGCCGTCACCAAGCATGTGCTGGCACTGCAAGGCATTCCGGTCGGCAAGCCGCGCTCGCCTCTCGCGCCCGCCTCGGCGGAGCAGCAGCGCAATGCGCGGGCGGCGCTCGTCGAGCTGCTGGGAGCGGACAAGGTGGCGGCCGGCGACTGAGCCGGGCGGCGCCAAGGGTCCGGCCTTGCGCCGGGCATCGTAGATCCTCAGGGTCAAGGAGACTTGCAATGAAGAAAATACTATCCACCACCTTCATGGCCGCGGCGCTTTGCCTGGCCGCCGGGGCTGCGGCCGATACCTACCCAAGCCAGCCCATCAAGATGATCATCCCCTTCGCCGCCGGGGGCACGACCGACTTCGCCGGCCGCGTCATCGGGGAAAAACTGGGCGAGGAGCTGGGCCAGCCCATCGTCATCGAGAGTCGTGGCGGTGCCGGAACCGTCATCGGGACGGGGCTGCTGGCCAGGTCGCCGGCGGATGGCTACACCATCATGCTGGCCACCCCGGACTTCACCATCAACCCCAGCCTGCAGCCGTCCTTGCCCTATGAGACGCCGAAGGACTTCACGCCCATCAGCCTGGTCGCCACCTACCCGCTGGTGCTGGCCGTAAACAGCGCTGATGGCATCAAGTCGGTGCCCGATCTCATCGCGCGAGCGAAGGCCAAGCCGGGCGCGCTCAACTATGCTTCGGCCGGCAACGGCTCGATCCAACATCTATGTAGCGCCATGCTGGCCGATATGGCCAAGCTGGACGTAACCCACGTGCCTTACAAGGGGGGAGCCCCGGCTGCGGCCGATCTGGTTGCCGGCCGGGTCAGCTTTCTTTGCAGTGGTGCACCGCCCCTGGACGGTTACGTCAAAAGCGGCAGGCTGCGCATACTGGCGGTCAGCACGCCGACCCGTCATCCCGCCTTGCCGGACGTTCCGAGCATCGCGGAGAGCGGGGTGCCGGGCTTCGATATAACCGCCTGGTTTGGGGTCATCGGCCCGGCTGGCATGCCCCCGAGCGTTGTTAAGCGCTTGAACGGCGCCATTGTGAAGGTCATGCAAGATCCCGATCTGCGCAAGAAGCTGGCCGTCCTGGGCGCCGATCTGGCGGGCAGCACGCCCCAGGCGATGGGAAGCCTGGTCGATGCTGAAATCAAAAAATGGCGCAAGGTCATCGTCGCCAATGGCATCAAGGCTCAGTAAGCGAAAGCGGGCGAGCCGGGTTTGGCTTACGCCATGATGCCGGGGGGAGGCATGGTTGCCGCTCCCCGGTTTTAGTTCCGCGCGGGGTTCTTCAGCGCGCTGTGGTAGCGCGCCACATAGCTGTCGAAGTCTTCGGTGTCGCTGGCTTCCAACCTTTTCTGCTCGGCCAGCGAATCCCTGGCCATGGCTTCGTAGTCTTCCCGCACAGCGGGCGCCAGCGCTTGGGCGCGCAGGGTGTCGCGGTGTTCTTTGCTGCGCTTCAGCGAATAATCGTGCAGGCTCAGGCCTTGTTCGCGCAGGGTTTGCAGCAGGCGGGCGGACGGGGTTTTGTCGCTGTCGCGCACTTTTTCCGCCTGGATGGCCAGCGCCCGGGCGTGCAGGTCGCCGCCATGGACCTGGTCCAGCAGCTTGGCGTAGGGGGCGATGCCTTCGATAAGCTGGGCGCTCCATTCTTCGCGGGTGGTGGGCAGATTGCTGTTGATCAATTGCAGGCCGGGTTGGCGGCCCTGCTTGACGACCAGGCTGAAATTGTCGTGGCTGTCCCGGCAGAAGCCGTTGTTGGGGAACAAATTGCTTGGCTCGGCGGCGCAGAACAGCAGGAAGGCGTCCATGAAGCGGCTGGTGTCGGCCGAGATGCCGATGGGCGATTCGGGGTCGATGTCCAGGCAGCGGACTTCGATGTACTGCACGCCGCGCTCGGCCAGGGCGGTGGCGGGGCGTTCGCAGCGGCCGGTGGCGCGCTTGGGGCGGATGTTGGAGTAATACTCGTTTTCGATCTGCAGGACGTTGGTGTTCAGCTGTATCCATTCGCCGTTGCGGTGCGTGCCGATGGCCTCGTAGGCGGGCCAGGGCGTGGTGACCGCGGTCAGCATGCGCGTCAGGAAGGTTTCCAGATCGTTGTAGCAAAGCTGTAGATCGGACTGCGCCTTGTTCTGGTAGCCCAGGTCGCTCATGCGCAGGCTGGTCGCGTGGGGCAGGTACAGCGTGTCGGCGTCCAGTTCCAGCAAGGGGTTGGGCATGCCGCGCATGAAGTCCTTGGATATCGCCGGCGAGGCGCCGAACAGGTACATCAGCAGCCAGGAATAGCGGGTGAAATTGCGGATCAGGGCCAGATAGCCCTTGGAGCGCTGCTCGCTTGGCGTGGCGCCCGGTATGTCGATCAGATCCCAGAAGGCGTCGGGCAGGGAAAAGTTGTAGTGCACGCCGGCTATGCATTGCATGGCCTTGCCGTAGCGCTCGGCCAGCCCGCGCCGGTATACGTGCTTGAGCATGCCGGTGTTGGATGTGCCGTACCAGGCGATGGGGATGTCGGCCTCGGGTGGCAGGTGCGCCGGCATGGATTGGTTCCATATCAGCTCGTCGGCCAGTTGCTGCGCAACGTAGCGGTGCGTCTGTTCCAGCTCTTGTACCAGGCTTTCGGTAGAATCGTGCGTTTCCGTGATCAGTTCGAGCAGGGCTTCCGAGTAGTCGGTGGTGACACGCGGGTTGGTCAGCGCCGAACCCAGGACGGCGGGGTGGGGCGTTGCCGCCAGCTTGCCTTGTTCTGTGACGCGCAGGCCTTCTTTTTCGATACCGCGCAATATGCCCTGCAGCACCGGCAAGTGTGAGCCCAGCACGGCGAGGCGTTGGTTGCTTGAAGTCATTCGGGGTATCTTTAAAGAAGTCTTTGTCGCTGGCGATTTTACCTGAGGTGTGGCCGTGATACGTATCGGTTTGATTATGCTGCTGTCCTGCCTGATGGCGGCCTGTTCGCCACAATATAACTGGCGCCAGCTTGTCGTGGCGGGCGGCGCCGTGACGGCCCTGTTTCCCGACAAGCCGGCAACTCAGCAGCGCAAGCTGCCGTTCTCGGGTCATGACGTGGCGTTCAGCATGAGCAGCGCGGAGGTCGACGACGCCCTGTTCACGGTGGTTTATGCCGAACTGCCCGAGGCCTTGCGGGCCGACCAGGCCGCGCGCAAGGAATTCGCCGCCGCCGTGGTGGGGTCCTTATACAGGAATCTGGGCCAGGAGCCGCCGGAGCCATTACCGCTGTCGGGGGAATTGTTCACCATTCAAGGCAAATCGCCGGACGGCGCGCTTACCTTGCGGGCTCGGGCCTGGCTGACCGAGCAGGGCCTGGTCGAGGGCATAGTCACTGCGGCGCAGAACGGTTTTCCTGAACAGCAAGCGGATGAGTTTTTGCGTAGCGTGCAGGCGAGCCGCTAAGGCCGGACAGCAGGCCGCCCTGCAAGGCGGCGGTGATGGCGGCTTGCCGCCCATGAACGCCCAGCTTGCGGCAAGCATTATGAATATGGAAGTTGACGGTTCTTTCCGTCAGGCCAAGGATGATGCCCATTTCCCGGCTTGTTTTACCAAGTGCCGCCCATTGCAGGCATGATTGCTCTCTATGCGTGAGCGGCTCCATGGGCTACCCCTCCTTTTTATCTTTGTATTATTTGCATTTATTGATGAAATGTATCAAGTTTTATCGATAAGGTAAAACCGGCCTGGACAAATGCGCAGCGTCGGTGCGCCGGCGGCGTTTGGCGGGAGTGCTAAAATGCAGGATCGACACGGCGCCGATTTGCTTGATCTGCTTGCGGGCGCCTGATAAATCCAGCTAAAGAGGTCCATATGGCCGAATTTTCCGCAACCGTCATTTCCCCGACTCAGTCCGTCGCAGCCCCGTCAAGCACAGCCGTTCCGTCCGGATCGGTGGGCGTCGTGTCCCCCCAATATATTTCCTTCACCGAGCCGCTAGCCTTGACCAGCGGCCAGGTTCTGCCCGGCTACGAGCTTGCGGTGGAAACCTATGGCGTCCTGAACGAGCAGCGCAGCAATGCGGTGCTGGTCTGCCATGCCTTGAACGCTTCGCATCATGTGGCCGGCATTGCCGCCGACAATCCCAAGGACATCGGCTGGTGGGACAATATGGTGGGACCGGGCAAGGCCGTGGACACCGACCGCTTTTTCGTGATCGGCGTAAACAATATCGGCTCGTGCTTCGGCTCTACCGGCCCGGCCAGCATCAATCCGGCCACTGGCAAGCCCTGGGGCGCGGCCTTTCCCGTGCTTACCGTCGAAGACTGGGTGCGAGCCCAGGCCCGGCTGGCCGACCACTTCGGCATAGAGAAATTCGCGGCGGTCATGGGCGGGTCGCTGGGCGGCATGCAGGCCCTTAGCTGGGCCATCACCTGCCCCGAACGCATCGGCCACTGCGTCGTGATCGCCAGCACGCCGCGTTTGTCGGCGCAGAATATCGGCTTCAACGAAGTGGCCCGGCGCTCCATTATCAGCGACCCGGATTTTCATGGCGGCGACTATTACGACCACGGTAAGGTGCCCAAGCACGGCTTGTCGGTGGCGCGCATGGTGGGGCACATTACCTACCTGTCGGATGACGACATGGCGACCAAGTTCGGCCGCACTCAGCGGGCGCCCGCCGACAACGGCGAGTTCCACTACGGCTACGACGTCGAGTTCGAGGTGGAGTCCTACCTGCGCTACCAGGGCGAGAAATTTTCCACCTATTTCGATGCCAATACCTATTTGTTGATTACCCGCGCGCTGGATTATTTCGATCCCTCGCGCAATCACGGCGGCGACCTGGCGCGCGCCCTGCAAGGGGTGCAGGCCGACTTCCTGCTGGTGTCCTTCAGCACCGACTGGCGCTTTCCGCCCGCCCGTTCGCGCGAAATGGCGCGCGCCCTTTTGAAAAACAAGCGGCCCGTCACGTACGCGGAAATCGATGCGCCGCACGGCCATGATGCCTTTTTGCTGGACGACCCCCGCTACCATGCGGTGGTGCAGGGCTATTACGACGGCATCGCCGCCAAGCTGGGCCTGGCCCCGCGCAGCCGGACAACAGGAGTCTTAGCGTGAGTCAGCCTACCGTGGCGCCCGGGCATGTGCGCGCCGACCTGCGGCGCATCGCCAGCTGGATCGAACCCAACAGCCGCGTCCTGGACCTGGGTTGCGGCGATGGCACCTTGCTGGCCTATTTGCAGGCCAGCAAGAATGTGTCGGGCGCGGGTGTGGAATTGAACGACCAGCATGTCATCGCTTCGGTGCGCAGGGGCGTGCAGGTTGTGCAGCAGAACCTGGAAGAGGGGCTGGCGCTGTTCGACGACCAGCAGTTCGACACCGTGGTGCTGTCGCAGACCTTGCAGTCCATGCATCATACGGAACACATTCTGCGCGAGATGGCGCGGGTAGCGCGCTACGGTATCGTGTCCTTCCCCAATTTCGGTTATTGGCCGCATGGCTGGTCGATATTGCGGGGGCGCATGCCGGTTACCGGTGAAATGCCCTACCAGTGGTTCGATACGCCTAACATTCACTTGTGCACGCTGAGGGACTTCGAAGCCCTCGCCGTCGCCCTGCAACTGCGCATCACGCATCTGGCCACCTTCAACGGCAACAAGGAAATCAAGCTATTGCCCGGCTGGCGCAGCACCCTTGCGGTGTATCGCTTCGAGTCGCCCAACCACTAGAGGCCCGCCATCGCCACCTTTTCCAGCGTTTACGCCAGTCCCCGTGTGTTTCCACTGCTGGTCCTGGGTTTTGCCAGCGGCCTGCCGCTGGCGCTCACCAGCGGAACCCTGCAGGCCTGGGCCACCGTCGAAAACGTATCGCTGCAGAACATAGGTTTTCTGACGCTGATCGGCACCGCATACACGATTAAATTTCTGTGGGCGCCGCTGGTCGACCGCTATGCGCCGCCCTTGCTTGGGCGGCGGCGCGGCTGGATATTCGTCACGCAGCTCATGCTGGCCGCCGCCATCGCCGGCATGGGTCTGCTTTCCCCGGGCGGGCATCTGGGCTTGCTGGCGGCGCTGGCGGTATTGGTGGCCTTTCTGTCGGCGACCCAGGACATCGCCTTCGACGCCTACAGCACCGACGTGCTGCGCAAGGAAGAGCGGGCGGCCGGCGCGGCGATCAAGGTGCTGGGATACAGGCTGGCCATGATCGTATCGGGCGGCCTAGCCCTGGTGCTGGCCGATCAGTGGCTGGGCTGGAAAAATACCTATTTCCTGATGGGCGGCTTCATGGCGGTATGCGCCGTGGCCACCGTTATGGCTCCCGAGCCCGAGGTGGTTGCGCGGGCGCCGCGTTCGCTGGCGGTGGCTGTGGTTGAACCGTTGGTGGAGTTTTTCAAGCGGCGCGGCGCCATCACCATCTTGCTGTTGATCGTGCTGTACAAGCTGGGCGACGCCTTCGCGGGGGCCTTGTCCACCACGTTTCTGCTGCGCGGCGCCGGTTTCAGCGTGTCGGAAGTGGGCACCATCAACAAGGTCTTCGGCCTGGCGGCCACCATTGTGGGCGCCCTGGCGGGGGGCTCCATCATGGCCAGGCTGGGCCTGTACCGCTCGCTGATGCTGTTCGGCCTTTTGCAGGCCGCGTCCAATTTCGGCTACTGGGTGCTGGCGGTGACGCCGCCCCACCTCTATTCCATGGCGCTGGTCGTGGCGGTGGAGAACCTGTGCGGCGGCCTGGGCACGGCGGCTTTCGTCGCCTTGCTGATGGCCTTGTGCAAGCAGGAATTTTCGGCGACCCAGTTCGCGCTGCTTTCGGCCTTGTCGGCGGTGGGGCGCACTTATCTGGCCGGCCCCTTGACGCCGCCATTGGTCCAGTCGATAGGCTGGCCCGGCTTCTTTGTGATCACCGTGCTGATCGCCTTGCCCGGCCTGATTCTGCTGCGCCTGCGCAAGGCCGAGATCGACGGCCTGGACAGGACGCCCTGACATGCTGCTGGCCCTGTACCTGATCGCGATTACGGCCGAGGCCATGACTGCGGCCTTGGCGGCGGGCCGACGCGACATGGACTGGATGGGTGTCTGCATCATCGCTTGCGTCACGGCGTTGGGCGGCGGCACCTTGCGCGATGTGGTGCTGGGGCACTACCCGGTTACCTGGGTGCTGCATCCCGAATATTTGTGGATGACGGCGGGGGCGGCCCTGTTCACCGCCCTGATCGCGCCCGTGATGCGGCGTCTGCATAGCCTGTTCCTGTGGCTGGATGCGCTGGGGCTGGTGGTCTTTTCCGTGATCGGCTGCCAGGTCGCCTTGCGCATGGATTTGCCCATTACCATCGTGCTCATCAGCGGCATGATCACCGGCTGCGCCGGCGGCATGCTGCGCGACATCTTGTGCAACGACATTCCCCTGTTGTTGCGTAAAGAGTTGTACGCCAGTGTTTCAGGTCTGACCGGCGCCTTGTTCCTGGGGGCGCAGTACCTGGGTGTGGGGCTGAATGCGTCCATGATCGCGTCCATGTCGGCGGGGCTGGCCTTGCGCATGCTTGCGCTGCGCTTCAACTGGCAGATGCCCAAGTTCGTATATCGCGACGAGTGGCGCTAGGCGCGCGGCGCCGCGCTTGTGGCGCCCGTTGCGCCGCGTCCCATGCTTGGCTTTGAGTGTCGTATCGGGTACCGATGTAATTGACCTGTATGGCAGATATGAGCAATAATGCGATTCATTCTCAATGTCAATCCCATTTTTAGCCTATCATGCCTACACGCCTCTTCCTGCACGCGGCGATTGTCGCCGCCTTTGCGGGCACGCCGGTTCACGCTCAAACCGCTAGCAAAGATTCCCCCGTTGAAACCCTGGCGCCCGTTACGGTGCAGTCGAGCGCGGATGCATCGGCCGAGGGCTTGCTGCCGGCCTATGCCGGCGGCCAGGTGTCGCGCGGCGGACGCACGGGCTTGCTGGGCAATCTGGATACCCTGGACAGCCCGTTCAGCAGCATTCAGTACACCAATCAACTGATCAAGGACCAGCAAGCGGCCAGCGTGGCGGACATCCTGCAGAACGATCCGGGCGTGCGCAATGCGCGAGGCTTCGGCAATTTCCAGCAGGTGTACATGGTGCGCGGGTTTCCGCTGTTTTCGGACGACATCACCTACAACGGGTTGTACGGCTTGTTGCCGCGCCAATATCTGGCCAGCGAGTTCATCGAGCGCCTGGACGTATTCCGCGGGGCGAATGCCTTCCTGAATGGAGCGGCGCCGGGCAATTCGGGTATGGGCGGATCCATCAACGTGGTGCCGAAGCGGGCGCCCAACGAGCCCCTGTCCGAAGTGACGCTGGGTTGGGAAAGCGGCAATCAGGGCCATGGGGCGGTGGACCTGGCAAGACGCTTCGGCCCCGACGACAGCACCGGCATACGTTTGAACGCGGTACGCCGCGACGGCGGCACGGCGGTGAACGACTCGAAACGCGAATTGAGCGCCTTCGGCCTGGGCCTGGACTGGCGCGGCGAGCGAACACGGCTGTCAGCCGACCTGGGCTGGCAGGATCACCGCCTGAAGGATCCCCAGCCCAGCATCAACGTCAATGCGGGCCTGCCCATACCGTCCGCGCCCGATGCCGGCACCAACCTGGGGCCGGGCTATATCTATTCCAACGAGCGTGATCTGTTCGGCACGATACGCGGAGAGTTCGACATTACCGACAAGGTCACCGCATGGGCGGCGGTGGGCGGGCGCAGCAGCGATGAGTCCTCCTTCATGTCCACGCCCAGGGTGATCAACCAGGCGGGCGACATGACCGTGTCCGGGTCGAGGTTCTCGCGCAAGGACACCGTCAAGACGGGCGAAATCGGCATACGGGCCAAATTCAATACCGGCAGCGTCGGACACACCATCAACGCCTCCGCCAATCACTATCGCTGGGACAGCCGCAACGCCTATGTGTTCTATGCGGATAGCGGCAACTCGAACTTGTACGATCCGCAGCGTGTGGCGCTGCCGCAAACGCCCAGCCTGGTCGGCGGAGACCTGGGCAGCCCGCTGCTGACCGACACCATACGCACCACCAGCTTCGCCATTGCCGATACCATGTCCTTCTGGGACGACAAGGTCCTGTTTACGGCCGGCCTGCGCCATCAGAAGATTTCCAGCAGCTCGTTCAACTACAACACGGGCGCGTCCAACGGGCCTTCCAATACTTCCAGCCGCGTGACGCCGGTGGCGGGCCTGGTGGTCAAGGCCACCGACCAGATCTCGCTTTACGGCAACTACATAGAAGGCCTGTCCCAGATAGGCGCGGCGCCCAATACATCGGGCTTTCCGGCCCGTCCGGTGGTGAATGCCGGTACTACCTTCGATCCGATCCAGACCAAGCAGAAGGAAGTGGGCATCAAGTACGACGGCGGCAAGATAGGCGCCAACCTGGCGCTGTTCACCTCGGACCAGCCCTCGGCCTACGTGGATCCGCAATTGCTGGTATACGGCGTTTACGGCAAACAGCGCAATCGCGGCGCGGAGCTTAGCGTTTACGGTGAGCCCGTGCGCGGCCTGCGGGTACTGGGCGGCGTAACCCTGCTGGATGCCAAGCAGGTGTCCACGGTGGGCGGCGCCAACGATGGCAATCGCGCCATAGGCGTGCCCAGGACCATGGCCAACCTCGGCCTGGAATGGGATGTTCCGGGCACAGGTGGCCTGACACTGACGGGGCAGGCGGTGTATACCTCGTCCCAATACGCCGATGCGGCCAACAAGCAGGAGCTGCCGGCCTGGACGCGCTTCGATCTGGGCGCGCGCTACCTGACCGAGATCGACGGGCATCTGCTGACTTTGCGCGCCAACGTCGTCAACGTCGCCAACAAGAATTACTGGGCGTCCGCGGGCGGCTATCCGGGCGCCGGCTATCTGGTCCTGGGCGCGCCGCGCACGGTCATGCTTTCCGCCTCGCTGCAATACTAAGCGGGATTTTGCATGAGGCTGTTCGCAACACTGCTGCACCGCTGGGCGGGCCTGTTCATCGCTTTGTTCCTGATCGTTTCAGGCCTGACCGGCGCGGTGATTTCCTGGGACCACCCGATCGACGAGTGGTTGAACAGCGATCTGTACAAGGTCCAGAGCCGGGGCGAGTTCAAATCGCCCATCGATTTGATCAAGGTGGTCGAAGCCGACGATCCGCGCGCCCAGGTGGTATACGTGCCGCTGCACTTCGAGGAAGGGCATGCCGCCACCTATCTGGTCCAGCCGCGCATCGACCCGGTCACCGGCAAGCCGTTTGCGCTGGACTACACGCAAGTCTTCATCGATCCGGTCACCGCGGCTATCGTGGGCAAGCGCAATGCGGGCGAGGTTTCGCTGTCCAGGCGGGCGCTGATGCCCTTCCTGCGCGATCTGCACGAAAGCCTGCACGTGCCCGAATTTTGGGGGTCGAATCGCTGGGGCTACCAGTTCATGGGCATCGTC
>JBARWC010000035.1:0-29743 GCA_049646585.1 Burkholderiaceae bacterium
GAGCCATGGCGCTCGGCACTTGGCCTGCCTACACTGGAAACCAACATACAGGAGGTTTTCATGACGAACGCGATGGCCGCAATTGACGCCCTCGGACAACTACTGGCGAAAGACGAACCGCTACGCAAGCAACTAGCTGCTGTTTCAAGCCCCGAAGCCATAGCCGACCTGCTTGCAACGGTGGCGCGACGCCGCCGCATCAATATCACCTACCATGAAATCCTAAGCCAATTAAAGGCCTTCGGCCCGCAAGGTTTGGATTATCATGGCGCTCTGACTTCGTAAGGAACGTAACATGGGAACATGGAGTGTCTGGCATTTCATTGTTTTTATTCTTGTGGCCTGCGTGGGCGCCTGGGTGACCCGATCCAGCCAAAAAGGCCGTCCGGACCGATCCGGACCTGGCCCCAAGGGCTATGGCGGCTGGCTGCTCGCCTTGTCGGCATTCCTGATCTTCTGGGCGACGCAAGAGCTTGGAGAGTTCTACCGCGTCAAGACGCAAATAGCACTGCTGATACCGTCGGCGCTGAACGACCTCAGCTACATTGACTACATCGGCTATGCGCAAGCCATAACCTGGTTCCAGGCCATCTTGCTGGCCTTGTGCATCGTCGCCTTGTTTGCAAGCCGCTCATCCATCGCAATCAAGGCGGTCATTGCCGTGCTGTGGGTCGCGGGCCCGCTATCAGCCAGCGCGGAGCTGCTGCTGACGCAGTCCTACTTCGGCGACTATATCGTGGAACACGACTTTTCATCCTTGGCCGCCACCCTGCTGTTCTCCACCGTCTTTACCTGGTATTTCCTGGTATCCCGGCGTGTTCGGAATACGTATCCATAAGCGTCGCGGGCGCTGATAAACAAGCCGGCCGACTGTCGCCGATCAAGGGGCAACTGGGCGAATAAGTCTTGTTTCGCATAGAATTGCCCGACGGCAGTGCTGCTCCCAGTAGGGCCGCCGGGTGATTTCTCACTTAATCCGCCCGCACTCATGGATACCGGATGAACAACTCCAAGCTTTATTTCCACACATTCCTGCTGATGCTGGCCGCCGTCACCGTGGCCTTCATATGGGTGCTGCTGCCCTATTACGGCGCCATTTTCTGGGGCACCATACTGGCGGTCGTGTTCTCTCCGCTGCACCGGCGCATTCTGGCCAGGCTGCGTAGCAGGCCAAATCTTGCAGCCCTGACGACGCTGCTCATCATCATACTGATCGTCATCCTTCCGCTAATACTGGTTACCGGGTCCCTGCTTCAAGAGGGGGCCGCCGTCTACAAGCGCCTTAGCACCGGCGAGCTGAACCTGGGCGACTACTTCGAGCAGATCATGAACGCCCTGCCGCCTTCCGTGCACGAGGTGCTAACCCGATTCGGAGTCGGCGACATCTTCAGCCTGCGCGAAAAGGTGTCCGCCGGCATCCTGCAAGGCAGCAAGTACCTGGCAACTCAG
This sequence comes from Burkholderiaceae bacterium, assembly GCA_049646585.1. GTDB lineage: Bacteria > Pseudomonadota > Gammaproteobacteria > Burkholderiales > Burkholderiaceae_B. The sequence goes on from JBARWC010000035.1 coordinate 1,450, forward strand.
GCCGTCAACGTGGGTCAGAACACCTTTGAATTCCTGATCGGCATGGGCATCATGCTTTACCTGCTGTTTTTCCTGTTGCGCGACGGCGCCCAACTGGCCCGCCAAAGCAAGCAGTTGATTCCGCTCAGCGACGAGCACCAACAGCACTTGTTCCGCAAGTTCACCACGGTGATCCGCGCAACCGTCAAGGGCAACATCGCGGTGGCCGCCACACAAGGCGCGCTGGGCGGGCTGATGTTCTGGTTCCTGGGCATACAGGGCGCCCTGCTCTGGGGCGTGCTGATGGCTTTCCTGTCCTTGCTGCCGGCCGTCGGCGCGGCGCTGATCTGGGTGCCCGTCGCGGTCTACTTCCTGGCTACCGGCGCCATCTGGCAGGGCGTGGTGCTGACCCTTTTCGGGGTGCTGGTCATCGGGCTGGTGGACAACATTTTGCGCCCTTTGCTGGTCGGCAAGGACACCAAGATTCCCGACTACGTGATCCTGATTTCAACCCTGGGCGGGCTGGCGGTCTTCGGCCTGAACGGTTTCGTGATCGGCCCGCTGTTCGCGGCGCTGTTCATTGCCTGCTGGGATCTTTTTCCCTCGGCCATACGCATGAACCAGGAAGAATAAGTTAGCGGCGATCATGCCAATAGCCGTGAAAGCTCAGGGGCGTGGAATGCGTCAACAGCACACGCGCGACCGGGCCGTCGGATAAGCGGTCGGAACGGAAGATGCCCAGGAAGGACGTCCCCGTCACGGCGTCCAAGCCGATGCTAAGCAGCCAGCCCTGCTCGGCCGCCGATGCAGGGTCGCGCACGAACACCGGCTCGCCCACATGCGCGGCATTCTCGACGAAAATGACGTCGCGCCGCCCGTCGTCCATGTCGACACGCGCCAGCCCATTGTGAAACACCGTGGCTGCGGATGCCGTGGTGTAGTGCCCATAGCGCTGGCGATGGCCGGCGACTCCCGGGTCCACCATGGGAAACTCGTGGTTCTGGTCGCTTAGCAAGTCTTGCGCCAGGCCCCTGCGGGGCACGTTGATGATGTAGCGGCGCAGCATGCCCTTGTTCTGCTGCAAACCCGGCCTGCCTTCCATGATCATGCGAAAAGCCGCCCTCTCGCCCAGGAAGTGATCGGGAGCGTCGTAACCCACGAAATCGGCGACGATGGAATCTCCCAGGTCGAAGGCGTTCAGGCTATGCCACATGAAGCAGGCATCGGTTTCCAGAATAACCGGCGATGCGGCGCTCGCACGGTCCAGCACCACCACCATGTTTCCTTTATGAGGCCGCCACTGCAGGCTATCGGTAAAGCTGGCCAGCCCGGACAAAAAGCGCGGCAGCGACAGCTCCACGGGATGCAGCATTATCACTACGTGGCGTTCAGTAAAAAACCAGTCATGGATATAGGAGGGCCTGGGCGAGGCCACGCGCTGGTGACCAAGCAGCTTGCCGTCCTTGTCGCGCACCACCAGGTCCAGCCAGGTTTTGGGCCCGTGCTCGACGCCCAGCAGCAGCCAGTGGCCGTTACGGCCGTCCGTCTTGGTATGCGCCTTGTAATCAATGCGCACATCAGCCGGACCCACTTGCCGCTCGCCCCAGGTTTCCAGGGTGTCCGGGTCCAGCCCGTAAGGCAGGCCGACCTCGTCGAAGGCATACAGGCAGCCGTTCTTCAGGGTAACGGTCACCCCGGCCTGAGACCGTATCTTGTTGCCCACATTGCGCACCATGCCGCCCGGCGCGCGGGTAGTCCAGGTGGGCATGACGAAGCGGCCGGCGTTCTGTTCGGTCTGGAACTTGTGGGTGCGTACGAAACGATTGCGGTACCTGACGCGACCCTGGGAAAAATCAAAGGCCTGTATCATGCCGTCGCCATCGAGCAGATGGCGTTTGCGCGCCCCGCCCAGCTCGAAACGGCCGGGCCCGTTGCGATACAGGGTTCCCTTGAGTTCAGCAGGGATCTCTCCCTGTATTTCGGGGAAGTAATCGTGCTCCTCTACCATCGAACTGGCCAGGCCGGCCAGCGAAGCAATGGTGGCGGTGCTTGCAGTCTGCATCGACAGGCCCCTTTGGATCGGATGACGGCACGTTTAGAGGTACAAGCGATTATAAACGTGGTCGGTCCGCGCATGCTTCCGAGCTGCTCAAAGGAGCCGAAACTTGTACTTATTTATCGGCGTTGCGCCGAGACCCAAGCCCTATGGGGATCAATTGGGTGCCACAGCGCTCAGCGGAAAACCGGCTGCTTCATTCCAGAGGAATGTTCATCTGGACGCCGACGGCGTACCCGTTTCCGTCGGCAAAGACAGCCGGACGAATGAGGCTGTCGGCAAAGTAGGCGCCGGCGAGTGCGCCGGCCACGCTCGCCAGCAAATCCTTCGAGTCGAAGTGGTTGTGCCGCTCCTGGCTGTCAACCAGCTCTTTGACCAGGCCGGCACCGGCGCCCGCACCCAGGCCATACCAGAAGCGATGTGGGCTGTCGCGTGTGGCCGCCGTCACGCCCGCGGCGATCAGGGCGCTGCCGCCCGCATGAAGGAATTTGTCATTGTGGCGGCTTTCGGCGTATGCGGCCGGAGCCAAGGCGGCGGAGCATGCAAGGACAGCAATCAAGGATAGACGCGTATGCATAGAACGTTTCCCCAGCGAGCGGCGTAAAGGACCGATTCTAGGGTGATTGAATGGCTACGGTACGAATGCAGTGGTAAACGTTTATGAACGCAAAAAAGGCCGATTCCGCAAAGGCCGGCCTGTCGGTTCCCATCCGCCGATGTTGAAAAACTCGGGCTCGATACGCTGGATTCGCACGCCCTGATGCGACGCATGAAGATGCAATGAATTACCGGAAATTACCGGAGCGTAAAAAAGCGGCTTGGTATGCACTGATTCGGCGCACAAATATGGCGCAAAACACCGGGAAAACACCGGGCGACGAAAAAGCGGCTTTCCAAAAACATTGGAAAGCCGCCTGAATACTGGTGCCGATGAAAGGAGTCGAACCCTCGACCTTCTCATTACGAATGAGCTGCTCTACCAACTGAGCTACATCGGCATGGTGGGCCGGCGGCCTGAAAAAGAGGCCGGTTAGCCGCCAAGCCCGCTATTATACATAGTTTTACCCGAACATCATCGGGTTTGATTCGCCAGGACAAGCTCGATCTCTTCCAGCATGGGCATGGACGCGGCGGCGCCGCGCCGGGTAACCGAAATGCCCGCCAGCGCCGCGGCGAACTTCATCGCGTCCCGCAACGGCAAGCCCTTGCCCAGGCCGGTCGCAAGGCCGGCAATGAAGCCGTCTCCCGCGCCTACCGTGTCTATGCACTCGCCCGCGCTGACCGGCTCGACCAGGAAGGTATCGGTCGGGCCGCAATACAGCGCGCCTTTCGCTCCCAAGGTGATGATGACGTTGCGCACGCCCTTGCCGAGCAAGGCTCGCGCCGCGGCTTCCGCCTGCGCGGGTGTTTCCACAGGAAGCCCGGTCAGCAGGCTGGCCTCGGTTTCATTGGGAACGATGTAGTCGCACAACGGGAAGATGTCGTCGGGCAACCCCTGGGCTGGCGCGGGAGCCGGGTTCAGGATGGCCGTCACCCCGTGCTTGCGCGCCAGCGCCAGCCCTCGGCGCGCCACATCCATGGCCTGCTCCAGCTGCACCACAAAAACGGCGGAAGCGGCGATGTCCGCCTCCATCGCGTCCATGTCGCCAGCCCGCATCGACTGCGATGCGCCCGGAAAAACCGTGATGGCGTTGCCGCCGGTTCTGGCATCCAGGAAGATGCCGGCGGCCCCGGTCGCCTGCCCGGCGACGACCCTGGCCTTGTTCCGCACGCCTTCGCGGCGCCAGAGTTCGACGGCTTCCTGACCGAAAACATCGTCGCCAATGAAGGTAAAAAAGGACACATCGGCGCCGGCCCTGGCCGCGGCTATCGCCTGGTTCGAGCCCTTGCCCCCGTGTCCGCGCATGAAATGCGTGGCGATGATGGTTTCACCGGGAACCGGCATGCGCTCCCCGGTGAAAACCAGATCGGCGGCATAAATGCCGGCCACGAAGACTTTGGGGCGCGTCGTCAACGCAGCGGCCTGGTTCACGCCCGGTCCATCTCGTGCAACTGTTCCACGCGACGCCTGCAATCCTCGTCGGTGGAGAACTCCGCGCTCAGGTAGGCGGCGACCAGATCATTCGCCAGCCAGGGCCCGATGATCTTCGCTCCTATGCACATGACGTTGACGTCGTCATGCTCCACGCATTGGTGCGCCGAATGGATGTCGTGGCAGACCGCCGCCCTGATGCCCTTGACTTTGTTGGCGGCGATCGAAGCCCCGACACCGGTGCCGCAAACCATGATGCCTCGATCCGACGATCCCGACGTGATGCAATCCGTCAATTTCCTGGCGATGTCCGGAAAGTCCACCGGAGCATCGCTGAAGCTGCCCACGTCTTGCACCTCGTGGCCCAGGCTCTTGACGAAATCGATCACCGCCCCTTTCAAGGGCCAGCCAGCATGATCGGAACCGATAACAATACGCATGATTCATTTCCTAAAAAAGAGTCAACCAAAGGACCTACTTTCCACGCATGTCTTCGGGAAGTTCGGTGCCGTAATACTTCTTGTAGATTTCATTGAGCTTGCCGTTCTTGATATTGGCCTCGACCCACTCGTTGACCTTGGCCAGCAGCTTGGCTTCGCCCTTCTTCACACCGATGGCCAGGTCGAAATTGCGCAGAACAAACAGCGGCTTGAAATTGTTCTTGCCGATTTTCTTGTCGATCTGCGCCACCAGCGATTGCGAGGTGGCAACCATCTTGGCCTGTCCGCTTACCGCCGCGGTCACCAGGGTGGCATCGTCGTCGTAGCGGGCAACCGTAAAGCCGTATTTGGACGCCTGGGGCGTCAGCTCGGTGTCCTGGGTCGTGCCGCGCGTGACCGCCACGGTATGGCCTTTCAGGGTTTCCAGGCTCTTGACGGGAATGCCATCATACCCGGCCACCACCGACTGAAGCACGGCATAGCGCTTGGAAAAGTCGATGACCTTGGCGCGCTCGGGCGTCACGGACAGGGTCGACACGACAATGTCCGCCTTGTCGGTCTGCAGATTGGGGATGCGTGTAGCGCCCGTGGTCTGGATGAGCTCGTACTTGACGCCCCAATCCTTGGCCAGCAGCTTGCCCACCTCGACGTCCGCCCCGATGGGTTCCAAAGAGGCGCTCATCATGCCCGCGGGAGGAATCCCCAGGTCGGTGGAAATCCGGATGGTCTTGCTTTTCTGGATGTTGTCCAGCACGTCGGCATGGGCGGCGCTTATCCCGCCGGCCAGCAGGCCCAGGGTGCACAGCATGGAGGCTGCAAAAATACGTTTTTTCATGGGTATGTCTCCTGTGGATTTAAAACGTTTTAGAGTTCGTTCTGCAAGAACTCCCTTAGCTCCGGGGTGGAGGGGTTGTTAAGGATGCTTGCCTCCCCTTTCTCCCAAACCTTGCCTTCATTCATGAAGATGACGGTGTCCGCAACCTTGCGGGCAAAGTTCATCTCATGGGTGACCATGATCATGGTCATGCCTTTTTTCGCCAGGTCCTCGATCACGCGCAGCACCTCGCCGGTCAGCTTGGGGTCGAGCGCCGACGTCACTTCGTCGAACAACATGACCTTGGGCTCCATGGCCAGCGATCGGGCAATGGCGACCCGCTGCTGCTGCCCGCCGGACAACTGGTCGGGATAGTTTCCGGCCTTCTCCGCCAGGCCCACCTGGCCCAGCACCCGGTGCGCCAGCTCGCGCGCGTCGGACTTAGACAATTTCTTGACCGCGGTGGGCGCCAGCATGACGTTCTCTTCTATCGTCAAGTGCGGGAACAGGTTGTAGCTTTGAAAGACGATGCCGATGTCCTGGCGCAGCGCCCTGAGGTCCACACCGGCCTCGTGGACCTTGTGTCCACATACGGTGATGGAACCCTCGTTTATGGTTTCCAGGAAATCGATGCAGCGCAGCGCCGTGCTTTTGCCCGATCCGCTTTGGCCGATGATGGCAACGACCTCGCCCTTGGTAACGTCCATGTCGATGCCGCGCAGGACTTCGATGTCGCCGAACTTCTTGTGCACGCCCTTGAGGCTGACGACGACTTCGCGATTGCGTTCTTCGCTGACGCTATGCATAGGATTTCTCTCCGGCCCGGGCCTCTAGTTTCCGACTGAATATCGACAGCGGGTAGCACATTGAAAAATAAAGGGCTGCAATAAGCAGGTAGATAAGGAAGGGCTTGAAGGTCGTGTTGTTGACGATCTGGCCCGCCCTGACCAGTTCGATGAAGCCGACCACCGAAGCCAGCGAGGTGTTCTTGATGATCTGGACCATGAAGCCCACCGTGGGCGGCGTGGCGATGCGTATCGCCTGCGGCAACACCACCTTGGCCATGCGCTGCATGCGCGACAGCGCCAGGCATTCGGCGGCTTCCCATTGGGCTTGCGGAACCGACTGGATGGCGCCGCGCCAGCTTTCGCCCAGATAGGCGGAAACATAGACCGACAGGGACACCGACGCGGCCACCAGCGGCGACACCGACCAGCCCAGCGCGGGAAGCCCGAAATACATCAGGAACATCAGCACCAGCACGGGCGTGCCCTGGATGATCTGTATATACAGCGCCATGAGCAGCCTCAGCCACTTCTGCGTGGCTATCCGGCATAGCGCCACGATCAGCGCCAGGACGCCGCCGCAAACCAGCGCAATGGCCGACAGGCCCAAGGTCCATAAGGCGCCCTTGAACAGGAAAAGCAGGTATCCGGCTGCGAAGCTTTGACCCATCCGACACCTCGCCTAGATGAAGGCCGCAAGGTTTCTGCGGCGCCGAAAGATTGCCAGGCCAAAAACCCAGAACAGGGCTCTTAGCAAGAGGGAAAGCACGACATACAAGGCGCCGGCCACGATATAGGTTTCAAACGGCCGATAGGTGTCCGACTGGATGAAGTTGGCGACGGCGGTGAGCTCTTCCGCCGATATCTGCGAGCAGATCGACGAAGCCAGCATCAGAAGAACGAACTGGCTGGTCAGGGCCGGGTAGACACGCTCCAGCGCCTGCTTCAGGATGACGTGCCAATAGATCTGGCGCCGGGTCAGGCCCAATGTTTCGGCCGCCTCCAATTGCCCTTTCTCGATGGAGTCGAAGCCGGCACGCATGATCTCGGCCGAATAGGCGCCCACGTTGATGGTCAGCGCAATCATCGACACCGTGATGGCGCTCAAGGACAAGCCCAGGCTGGACAAGCCGAAATAGACCAGGAATATCTGCACCAGCAAAGGCGTATTCCTGATCGCTTCGACATAGATGCTACATATCTTCTTGAGCCAGGGGGTTCTGCCGCGTTTTCCGATGGCGCAAAACGTGCCCACCATGAATCCGCAGGCCGTTGCAACCAGGGTCAGTTCTATCGTCAGGTATATGCCCTGCAACACCATGTCCCACCGGTCGAAGACCACGGAAAAGTCCAGATTCGTCATGCGGACCCTCCCCGCCCGCCCGCGGCTTGATTGGCGCTGCGGTCGTACACGGCAAACAGGGCCTGGTTGCCATTGGACCCTTCGCCATGCGCCCTGGCTTCAAGGTATTGAGTGGTCACCAGCGCGCCGGCGGGCAGCGGAACGGAAAGATCGAAGGCCAATTCCTGTACCAGCTTCAAGTCCTTGAGCATCAGGTCGATGCGAAAGCCCGCCTTGGCATCCCGCTCTATCATCGCGGGCCCAAGCTTGTCCAGCATCCACGATGCCGCCGACCCGCCCATCAGCACCTGGCGCAGCACCTGCAAATCGACGCCCGCCGCCCGCCCCAAGGCCAGAGCCTCGCAGATGGCCTGGATGTTGATGCCGCATATCAATTGATTGCACAGCTTCAGGGTCTGCCCCGCGCCCGCCGGGCCCACGTGGGTGATGGTGCTTCCCATCGCGCCCAACACGGGTCGGGCCAGCTCGAAAGCCTGCTCCTCGCCCCCGGCCATGATGGTCAGGCTGCCGTTTTCCGCACCCACGGGGCCGCCCGACACCGGCGCGTCCAGGAAGGCAATGCCCTGCGCGGCAAGGTCGGCGCTGATCTGGCGGGCCGCCACAGGCGAAATCGTGCTCATGTCGATAATCAGGCCTTGCGCCGGAGCATGGCCGGCCAGGCCCTGGTCGCCGTAAACCACCGATTGCACATCCGGCGTATTCGGCAACATCAGGATGACGACGTCGGACCGGCTGCCGACCTCGCCCACGGAGGCCGCCGCAACGGCGCCCATGGCAACGGCATTCTCGACGGCGCCCGGCGCCACGTCGTAGACAAGCAGCTCGTAGCCCGCCTTGATCAGATTGGCCGCCATATGCCCGCCCATCGTGCCCAAACCAATAAAACCCACTTTTCTTATCATGATTTCACCCGTCTACCTGGCAGGCGGCCAAGGGGCCGCCCTAGTTCAACGCCGTCCGGAAAGTAGCCTGATAGCGCCTTGCGTCCCCGATCTGAAAATGGATGCGCAACTGCTCGTCCGCGCTCCGTTCGTCCTTCTCGGCCAAGGCGCGAAAAATCTTTCTGTGGTCTTCGATGATTTGCGATTTCAATTCGGGATCCTGCCGGACCACGCCCCGCCGTTCCGTGTGCAGGCGTATGAACAAGGGCTGCATCGCCTTGTACATGCTGATCAAGGTATCGGACTTGCTGGCATCCACGATGGCCGAATGAAACTGAAAATCGGCCATGCCGCCATCCTCCGGCGAATCTATCGTTTCTTTGATGGCATGCAGGGCCCGGCTGATCGCTTCGAGGTCTTGCGCGGTAATGCGCTGGCAGGCCAGGCGTATCGCCTGGCATTCGATGGCGATGCGGGCCTGCATGATGTCTTCTATGACTCCGCCGTCCTGGGCCAGGGTAAAGGCGAAGATATCGCCCAGGACCGAGGCATCCGGCCGCTTGACGAAGGTGCCTACCCGCTCTCGGATCTCGACCACGCCGACCATGGCCAACGCCCGCAAGGCTTCGCGCACCACGGGCCTGCTGACCCCGAGATGCTCGGCCAGCTCGCGTTCGGGCAGCAGCAGATCGCCGGGGCGAAGCACGCCCTCCAGCAACTTTTCACGCAGGAACAGGAATACTTTTTCGTATCCCTGCTTGCCCTCGTCCTGGGCTCGAATAATGATGGCGGCGCTTGTCATGCCTGTGGTTTTACCACAGGCCTATCCAGAGCTGACATCATGGAATACCCCAGTGTGTGGGGCTGTCGTCCGTGCGCGCAATGGCATTGCCTCGCCGCCGGAAAAGGGCGTGGCGCCGCAATCTTCAGTACACTGATTCACCTTGCCTTCCCCGCTGACCAGAACATTGCGCCGCTCATGATCCTTCCCTTCCTGGCCCTGGCCTGCCCCCTGGATGGCGCGACCTTGCATCGACGCGGGAACGCCTGGCAATGCGTGTCGGGCCACAGCTTCGACATCGCCGGCCAGGGCTACACCCATCTGCTTCCGGTGCAAAAGAAGCGCTCACGCGATCCGGGCGACAGCAAGGAAATGGTGGCGTCGCGTCGGCGCTTTCTGGATTCGGGCGTCTACGACCCCATTGCCCAGGCGGCCAACCGCATGATCCTGACGGACGCAAGTCCCGATGCCGGCCTGGCCTGCCTGGACGCGGGCTGCGGCGAAGGGCACTATTTGCGTAGGCTGGCAGCCGATGCCGCGCCCGGCATGACGCTGTCCCTGGCGGGCCTGGATATTTCCAAGTGGGCGGTGCAATCCGCCGCCAAACGCGACAAGCGGATGACCTGGCTGGTTGGCAGCAATGCCAATCTGCCCCTGGAATCGGGCAGCCTGGACTGGATACTGTGCATGTTCGGCTTCCCCGTCTACGCGGAGTTCGCCAGGGTTCTGAAACCCGGCGGCCGGTTGTTGCAAGTGGATGCGGGGGAAGACCATCTGCAGGAGCTGCGGCGCATCATCTACCCCGTTCTGAAGGCCGAGCGCAAGAATCATTCGGCCGAGCCGCCCGGCTTCCGGTGCGCGTCATCGGAAGCCCTGAACTACCGCCTGGATCTGACAAGCGAGCAGCAGATCGCCGACCTATTGGCCATGACGCCGCACCTGTACCGGGCCAGCGCCGAAGGCCTGGCCCAGCTGCGGACCCTGACCCGCCTGAGCGTCACGGTGGACGTCCGTCTGCTGCGATACGAATTGGCCTAGAACATCTGCCGCCTAAAGCGAGCCCAGAAACTCCTTCACCAGCCGCACGAATTCATCCGGCCGCTCCAGGGGCGCCAGATGCCCGGTGGGCATCTCGACATAACGTGCGTCGGGCACGGCGGCGGCCAGCGCGCGCGCATGCGAGGGCGGCACCACGTGATCGTGCGTGCAGCCTATGACCAGCGCCGGTGCCGCGATACGGCTGGCGTAGGGGCTCATGTCCAGCGTCTGAACCAGCTCGACCTGACGCAGCATGCCTTCCCACCAATTGGTGGTCATGATCATTTCCAGCGTCTCGTCGACCTGCTGCCGGGTCCACCCAGCCACAAAATCGGGGCTGAAGCCGGTGAGCAGAGTCATGCGCGCAAGCGCACGGCGATCCGTACGGATAAGGTCGCGCCATAACTCAAACTGTAGCTTCAAGCGGCTGTCTCCGCCGCCGGCCAGGCCCGCCAGCAGGACCACCGACCGCACTTGTTCAGGATACTCGGCGGCGATATAGGCCGCGATGCAGGCGCCCAGCGAATACCCCACCAAATCGAAGGGAGCTTTTCCGCCCGCATGGGCGGCCGCCAGCACCTGCTCGGCCAACATGGACAGCGTCAACGGGCCGCCCGCATCGCGGGTACCGCCCGAACCCGAATACTCGGGGCGGACCACCGTCCGGTCGCCGGTGAATTCCCCCACCAGGTGTTCCCAGTTGCTTACCGCGTCGGCCCCGGCGCCATGCACCAGCACCATGGCCGGCCCCCGCCCTTCCACTTTGTAGGCGACTTGCGCCCCCGCCACGTCGATTGTCGGCATGCCTCGCTCCCGTTCTATTTGTAAAACATTGAAACTTTACAGCACATTCATAGCGCAAGACAAAAAACTCGAAGGCCTGAAACGCCTGCGGTTCAACGGGCCGCCGCCACGCACACGCCCCCCCCAGTGCGGCCTCACGCGGCCCACAAAACCGCCTGAGCCCACCTGGCTGGAGGCGCCACGCCGCTTGCACGGCAAAAATCCCGACCCTTAGATAAAAACCTCTTGAATCGGGAAAAAATCCGGAGCATAATCTCACTCGTTTATGTATACAAAAGAATTCATACACACACAAAAATAAGAAACCAACAGAAAAACACCGCTTTCCAACCTTCAGAAAAGAGATACCTCGATGACGCTCGAACGAGTAGAACAAAGCCGCCTGACCGAACTCACGGTCAAAGCCCTGCAGACTTACGGGCTCAATGAAGCCGACGCCCGCGGCACCGCTGAAATCCTGGTGCTGGCCGATATGTTCGGCTTGCACACCCACGGCGTGAGTCGCGTGCAGTCGTATGGCGAACGCCTGGACCTGGGCGGCATCAAGGCAGCGGCCCAGGTGAAAGTCGAAAAGTGCGCCCCCGCCATCAGCAAGGTCGACGGCGACAACGGCATCGGCCCGCTGGTCGGCCAGGCCGCACTGAAGGAAGCCATGGAACTGGCCCGGCAAACCGGCGTGGGCGCCGTCTTCGCGCGCGGCAGCAACCATTTCGGGCCGATTTCGCCCTATGCCTTCATGGCGGCCCAGCAAGGCTTCGCTTCTTTCATCTGCAGTAACGCCACCACCACCATCGCGCCCTGGGGCGGCCGCGACGCCCGGCTGGGCAACAGCCCGCTGGGTTTCGGCATTCCCAATCCCGGCGGAGATCCCTTCCTGCTGGACATGGCGCTTAGCGTCGTGGCCAGGGCCAAGATCCGGCAAGCGCTGCAGCAAGGCGCCGCCATTCCGTCCACCTGGGCGACCGACAAGGAAGGCCGCCCCACGACCGATCCCAAGGCCGCGCTAAGCGGCTTCCTGATGGCCATAGGCGGCCACAAGGGCTATGGCCTGGCGCTGGTCGTGGACATGCTGGCCGGCGTGCTGTCGGGCGCTTCTTACCTGACCCGCATCCAATCCTGGGTCGACAACCCGGAAGCGCCGCAAGACCTGGGGCATTTCTTCCTGCTGATCGACACGGCCCGCCTGGGCGGCGCCGACTGGCTCCGGGCCAGAATGGAGGACTTCCGCGGCATCCTGCACGACACGCCGGCCGCCGACCCCGCCATGCCCGTCATCGTACCCGGCGAAATCGAACTGAACAAATACCGGCTGGCGCAAACCAGCGGTGTCGAAGTCGAAAAGGCCTCCATGGAGCACCTGCTCCAGCGGACGTCCTGATCACAACGACACCTCAACCCGCAAGCGACTTGCCCCATGCCCATCAAGAAAAGTAACTCGCAGGCCACCCAGGCTTATACGGAACTGAAGCAACGCATCGTCTCGGGCGAATTCGGCCCGGACGACAGGCTGCGCGAAGTCGAGCTATCCGAACGCCTGGGCATGAGCCGGACCCCCGTGCGCGAGGCGCTCAAGCGTCTGGAGGACGAAGGCCTGCTGACTCACCAGCCGCGCAAGGGGCTGCTCGTCACGACACTGGACCAGCAGTCCATCACGCAGCTTTATTCCCTGCGGGAAATCCTTGAAGGCGGGGCCGCGCGCTTTGCGGCCAAGCACGCCGACGACATCGAAATCGACAATATGCGCGCCATACTGGACGACAGCAAGAACGGCGCCGACCCGATCAAGTCCAATTACGACTTCCACCAAGCCATTTACGCCGCCTCGCACAACCAGTTTTTGATCAAGGCCATCAACAACCTGATCGACTCCACCGCCCTGCTGGGCCAAAGCACGCTGGCCCACACCGGCCGGCCGGCCCTGGCCCATAAGGAACACTCGACGCTGTTCGAGGCCATCGCGGCGCGCGATGCGGACCGCGCCGAACAGGAAGCGCGCAGCCACATCAGGCAGGCCTTGCTGGCCCGCTTGAAGCAGCAACGATCCGCCCCGACCGGCGTTTGAAAACGACATCATCCACTCTTCAACCAGGAATCCTTCCATGAGCACGAATTCATCCGACGCCCGCAAGGCACTGCTGACCACCGGCAAGCTGCGCGCCGCCATCAACTACGGCAATCCCGTGCTGGCCCAGAAGAATGCCGACGGCCAACCCCAGGGCGTATCGGTCGCCCTGGCCAAAGCACTGGCCCAGCGCCTGGACGCCGAGCTGGAAATCGTCCCCTTCCCCGCGGCGGGCAAGGTGGTCGGCGCCGCCAAGGACAACATCTGGGATATCGGCTTCCTGGCCATCGACCCGCTGCGAGCCGAGGAAGTCATGTTCACCTCGCCCTACGTCATCATCGAAGGCACTTACCTGGTCAGGGAAGACAGCGGCCTGAACGCGCTGGACCAACTGGACGCCGACGGCCTGCGCATCGCGGTGGGCAAAGGCGCGGCCTACGATCTGTTCCTTAGCCGCGAACTCAAGCACGCCGGCATCGAGCGGGCCGACACCTCGGCCGGCGCCGTGGACCTGTTCCTGGAACGGGGGCTGGATGCCGCCGCGGGGGTGAGGCAGCCGCTGGAAGCCGCGGCCAGACAACACCCGGGGCTGAAAGTGCTGCCCGGCTATTTCACCGCCATCCGCCAGGCCATGGCGACGCCGGTCAGGAACAAGGCGGCGCACGCCTACCTGCAATCCTTCATCGAGGAAATGAAAGCCAGCGGCTTCGTCGCGCAGGCCTTGAAAGACAGCGGCCAAGGCGAAGCCACCGTAGCGCCCGCCGGCGATTGACGGCCGTTGACGCGTTCCACCCCAGAACTCCCAAACATCGTATTCAGTCAAGGTAACCGCCATGTTCGCCGCTCCCCCCGAAACCACCGCACGCGTCTTCGCCACCCTGCCCAAGGAACTCGAAGGCGATGCGCGCAAATCCTATTGGCTGCAACAGCAGCACAAGGGCCGCCAGCTGCCCGCTTTCTTTGAAGGCCCCTCATTCGACAAGGAAGGGAATCTTTACTGCGTCGACGTGGCCTACGGACGGATCTTCCGCATCAACCCGCAAGGCGAGTTCCACCAGGTCGTGCAATACGACGGCGAGCCCAATGGTCTGAAGATCCATCGTGACGGACGCATCTTCATCGCCGACTACCGCCACGGGATCATGGTGCTCGATCCACACAACGGCCATATCGAGCCTTACTTCACGCGCCCCATGTTCGAGCGCTTCCGGGGCGTGAACGACCTGCACTTCACTTCGAACGGCGATCTGTATTTCACCGACCAAGGCCAAAGCGGCTTGCAGTCGCCAAACGGACGGCTGTTCCGCCTAAGCGCCGGCGGCAAGCTGGACTGCCTGCTGAACAATATCCCCAGCCCCAACGGCCTGACCTTCAACGCGGCGGAAACCGACCTGCTGCTGGCCGTCACGCGGGCCAACGCCATCTGGCGCGTGCGCTTCTTTCCCGACGGCAATGTGTCCAAATCAGGCACCTTCATCCAGATGTCGGGCGGGCTGGCCGGGCCGGACGGCCTGGCGCTGGACGAAAACGACAACCTGCTGGTCTGCCACATGGGCATGGGCAGTGTCTGGAAATTCAGCCGCCTGGGCGAACCTCTGCTGCGCATACGCTCGCCCAAGGGAATTCTTACCAGCAACTGCGCCTTCGGCGGCAAAGACAACAAAACCCTTTTCATCACCGACTCGGAAACCGCGTCGATACTTGCCGTGGACCTGGACGTTCCCGGCAAGAAAACCTACGCACTCAGCTGAAGAACCTGTCATTCCATCCAACATCGACTCACCACGATTTCGGGAAATCCATCATGAAGAACTCCACTCGTTTCGCCAAACGCAAATTCCTGGCCGCCGCCATGGCCGGCTGCTTCCTAGCTGCTGCGCCGGGCCTGGCGCCCGCCCAGGGCGGCGCTTACCCCGACGGCCCCGTCACGCTCATCGTGCCCTTCCCCGCAGGCGGCGGGGTGGACGTGGTCGGACGCATCCTGGCCAAGAGCCTGGCGGTTGAACTGAAGCAATCGGTCGTCGTCGAGAACAAGCCTGGCGCCAGCGGCATGATAGGCGCGGGCTACGTGGCCAACGCCAAGCCCAACGGCCTGACCCTGCTTCTTGCCAGCTCGGGCGAAGCGGCCATCAATCCGCACCTGTACAAGAAGATGTCCTACGACCCCGCCACCGACCTGGCGCCGGTTTCCCTGGTCGCCAAGATCCCGAACATACTGGCCATCAACAACAAGCTGCCGGTCGCCAACCTGGCGGAGTTCGTCGCCTACGCCAAGAAACACAGCCAGGACATGTCGTACTCGTCCAGCGGCATGGGCAACATCCAGAACATTTCCGGCGAGCTGTTCAACAAGCTGGCCGGCACCCACATCCTGCACGTTCCCTACAAGGGATCGGCCCAGGCCGTGGCCGATGTGGCCGGCGGGCAGATCAGCGCCACCTTCGCCAGCGGCGCCGCCCTGCTGCCCTTCATACAGGCAGGCAAGGTCAAGCCCGTGGGCGTTTCCTCTGACAAACCCATGAGCGCCTTTCCCGACGTGCCTCCCATCAGCAGCGTACCCGGCCTGAAGGACTTCGTGCTGGTGAACTGGTTCGGCCTGTTCACGACCGCCGGCACGCCGGCCGCCATCATCGACAAGATCAATGCCGCCACGGTGACGGCGCTGAAGGATCCCGAAGTGGTCAAAACGCTGGAGACCCAGGGCGCACAGCCTTCGCCCACCAGCGCCGCCGAGTTCGCCGCCTTCCGCAATGAACAGTCCAAGCTCTTCGGACAGATCATCAAGGACGCCGGCATCAAGATCGAATAAGCGCCGCAAGCCAGAACGCCAGGCCCATTCATCCACGCCGTCAGACCATCATGCACACGACATCCGCCAGTTATCAGCAACAGCTCAACATCGAAGGCAGCACCTACCAGGCCGTCGACTTTCGCAGCATGGACCAGGCCTTGCTTGCGCGCCTGCCGGCCGTCCTTCTGCTGCTGCTGGAAAACGTATTGCGCAATACGCGGGGCAACGAGCGCGAGCAGGCGGCGGCCGCGATACTGGGCTGGCTGGACCAGGGCAGCAGCATTGCGGAAGTGCCTTTCCTACCCAACCGGGTGCTGATGCACGATACGACCAGCACGCCGGCGCTGGTCGACATCGCCGCCATGCGCGACTACCTGGCGCGTGAAGGCGGCGACCCTTCCACACTGACGCCCACCCTGCCGGTGGACGTATCCATCGACCACTCGCTGGCGGTCGAAGCCTTCGGCCGGGCCGACGCGGTCGAAAGGAACATGGAATATGAAATCCGGCGCAACGCGGAGCGCTACCGCTTCCTGCGCTGGGCATCGTCGGCCCTGCCCACGGTGCACATCAACCCGCCCGGCACCGGCATCATGCACACCATCAACCTGGAGCAACTGGCCACGGTGGTGGACACACAGCACAAAGAAGACGGCGCCTGGATATTCCCCGACATGCTGCTGGGCACCGACAGCCACACGCCCATGATCAACGGCATAGGCGTGCTGGGCTGGGGCGTGGGAGGCCTGGAAGCGCAGACCGTCATGTTCGGCATGCCCACCATGCTGCGCATCCCCGACGTCGTCGGCGTGCGCCTGGTGGGCGCCAAGAATCCGGTCAGCCAGGCCACCGACATCGCCCTGACGGTGACCGAGCGCTTGCGCAAGCTGGGCGTGGCCGGCGAATTCGTCGAATTCCACGGCCCGGGTGTTTCCACCCTGAGCGCCGGCGATCGCGCCGTGATCGCCAACATGACGCCCGAATACGGCGCCACCACCGGCTTTTTCGCCGTCGACGGAAACACCCTGGATTACCTGCGCACGACCGGCCGAAGCGAAGCGCACATCCGGCAAGTCGAAAGCTACATCAAGCAAATGGGCTTGTGGTTCGACCCCGAACGCCGCCCGCAGTACACGCGGACCATAGAAATCGACCTGGGCGCCATCGGCATCTCCGTCGCCGGCCCACGGCGCCCGCAAGATCGCCGCGACTATTCCGAAACCGGCCAGGCGCTGGCCGAACTCCAGCACGACTTCACCCAGGAGCCAGCGACAGGCCTGCCCCGCTATCCCGTGGGGCTGGCCGCCATCACCAGTTGCACCAATACCTCGGACCCGCGTCTGCTGATCGCCGCCGGCCTGCTTGCGCGCAAAGCGCGCGGGCTGGGCCTGAAGGTGCCCGCCTGGGTCAAGACCTCGTTGGCTCCGGGATCGCCCGCCGCCGCCCGCTATCTGGAACGCGCCGGCCTGCTGCCCGACCTGCATGCCCTGGGTTTCGACATCGTCGGCTACGGCTGCACCACCTGCATAGGCAACTCGGGGCAGTTGCTGCCCATGGTGCAGCAGGCCATGGAACAAGGCCAGGCCAGGCCTGTCGCCATCCTGTCGGGCAACCGCAACTTCCCCGGACGCGTCCATCCGGACCTGGACCTGGGCTTCCTGATGTCGCCCGCGCTGGTCGTCGCCTTTGCCCTGCATGGCGACGCCAAGGTCGATCTAAGCAAGCAGGCCGTGCAGGCCACGGCCGACGGACGCGAAATCCACCTGAAGGACATCTGGCCTTCCGAACAAGAGGTTGCCGACACGCTGCGGCTTTCGCAAAACCCCGAAGACTATGCGGCCGCCTTCCGCCGCGCTTCGCACAACCCCTTGTGGGACAAGCTGGAAGCGCCGCAGGGCCGGCTCTTCCCATGGAGCGATGACTCGAACTACCTGCAACCGCCCCCCTTTGCGGCCATGCGCGACCAGAGCCTGCTGGGCCACTACACGGGCTACCCCTTGATGATTGTGGGCGACGACGTGACCACCGACCACATATCACCGGCCAGCGCCATACCATCCAATAGTTTCGTGGCCGACTACCTGGCGGATCGCGGTGAAGACCGCCGCGATCTGAATGTGTTCGCGGCGCGTCGCGGCAACTGGAAAGTCATGCTGCGCGGCGCCTTCCACAGCCGCGCCCTGAAGAACCTGCTGTGCCCCTCATGCCCGGTCGGCCACACGCTGCATCAACCCAGTGGACAACTGCGGCCGCTGTACGAAGTCGCCGATCTATACCAACAAGCCGGCCAGTCCACGGTGCTGATCGCCGGCGAACGCTACGGCACAGGGTCATCGCGTGATTGGGCCGCCAAAGTCCTGCGCCTGCTGGGCGTGCGCGCGGTGCTGGCGCTAAGCTTCGAACGCATACACCGCTCCAACCTGATAGGCATGGGCGTCGTTCCGATCAAGCTGCCCCAGTCGCTGTCCGAAGGGCCGCTGCGGCTGATGCCCGGCGACACGGTGGAACTGAATCTCGACCCCGCTACCCTTGCTCCGCGCTGCGCCGTTCAGGTCCTGCTGCATCGCGCTGACGGCCGCAAGGAAACCATGACCGCCACCGCCGCCGTCGAGACCCTGCTGGAACGGGATTTCCTGCGTATCGGCGGCGTCATGCCGATGATATTGGACCGCGCCTTCAAGGAGGGAAAGAAAGAAGAAAAGGCCTAGCTGCCACCAGGATGGAAGCAGCAGCGGCAGGCCGATTTTTCAAAATTCCAGTATAGTCACGATCTGCAAAAGCATGAATTCATCACGCTTGCATTCGTACACCGCCCCATCATGACCGATAAGCGCAAACGCCCTGCGCGAGCATCCGTGTCCGGCATCAATGATGCCCGATTCAGCCTGGCCGGAACGTCCATTACCGCCGCCTCCGGCGTCCAGGTACGCCCTCTTTCCTCAAGCTCGGCAGCACGACGTCAAGGAGCGGCCAACGACAGCGCCGCCTCCAATCCCTGCCTCAGTTGCGGCGCCTGCTGCGCCCACTTCCGCGTTTCCTTCTATTGCGGCGAGGTCGCCGGCGAAGGCGGCGGCACCGTTCCGCCCGAACTGGTCAGCCAGGTAGGCCCCTTGCGCGCCTGCATGAAGGGCACCGAATACGGCGGGCAGCGCTGCATTGCGCTGCGCGGGGAACTGGGCCAGCACGGCATCCACTGCGCCATCTACGAGCAGCGTCCCTCACCCTGCCGGGAATTCCCGACCTGGCTGGAAGACGGCTCGCCCAATCCGGATTGCCAGCGGCTGCGCAAGGCCATAGGCCTGCCGCCCCTGCCGCATCGCTCGGACGACAACGACCACAACCCCACCAACACGCCCCCGCAACGCGGCGACGTCGCGGCGTAGCGCCGCTCAGCCCGGCAACCACTCTTTCCCCGCGCCTCGATTGTGCGATTAGCGCACAAAATCGTTATTTCCACCCTACGGTGCCATGGGGCGCCCCGCCATAATTGCTGGACAAAACCATCCAACAGGAGCGAGACATGGCAACGTCCACATTCATGGCCAACCGACGCATCGTCAACACCGCACTAGCCTTGGCTGTCCCAGCCTGCCTGCTTGCCGCCATCCCGGCGCATGCGGATCAGGCCGCGACAGACAGCTATCCCAACAAGGCGATTTCACTGATATTGGGCTACCCCGCAGGGGGCATCAACGACGTCATCGCCCGAAGGCTCGCCGCCGACCTTGCCGATGAGCTGAAAGTGCCCGTCGTGGTCGAAAACAAGGCCGGCGCCAATGGCGCCATTGCCGCCAATACCGTGGCCAAGGCCAAACCGGACGGCTATACCATCATGTTCGGCGCCATCGGGCAGGTCAGCGTCAATCAGTTCCTGCGAGACGATATGCCATATGCGCCGGGCGATCTACTGCCCATCGTCAAAGTGGCCGAGGCCAACAACGTGCTGGTTGTCAACGCGGCGGCGGTCGGCAAGTATCCCAACGTCGCGACCATCGTCAAGAAAGCCGCATCCGAGCCACGCGCCGTGTCGTACGGCTCATTCGGCATCGGGTCCTCCTCGCACCTGTCCGCCGAGATGTTTGCAAAGCAAGCCGGCCTGCAACTGCTTCACGTGCCGTACAAGGGCAGCGCGCCAGCGATGGTGGACCTTATCGGCGGAAACATCGATTTCATGTTCGACAGCATCAATACCGCGCTTCCCCACATCCGATCGGGCCGGATCGTTCCGCTTGCCATCACCAAGGACACCCGCTCGCAGGCCCTGCCCGACGTTCCGACCCTGGCCGAAAGCGGTTTTCCCAATTACAAGGTGTCGTCATGGTTCGGCATGCATGCGCCAAAAGGCACGCCCCGCCCCATTATCGACAAGCTCAATGAAGCCACCCGCAAGGTGCAATCAAAGCCTGAAGTCATCGAATTCTTCAAGCGCCAGAATATCGACATGACACCCAGCACCCCCGAAGAGTACGGCGCCTTCGTCGAAGCGGAAAGCGTACGCTGGGGTTCCCTGATCAAGGAACTTGGTCTGAAGGCCAAATAGCAATCGGACGGAAAGCAGCTATGTTCAAACGCACCGACAGAATCCTCGTTGCGGTCCACGACCTGGACCAGGCGGCCGGCAACTTTCACTCCATCCTCGGCGCCGTCGCCGTGGATGAACGGGACAGTCCACTATTGGGGGCACGGGTCCGCATCCTGCAATTGGGAGACAGCCAGGTCGAATTGTGCCGGCCCCTGGGCGAGGGGCCGGTCCTGAAACACCTGGACAAATTCGGCGAGGGGCTATATTGCGGCGGAGTTTCCGTCACCGATATGGATGAATGCCGACGGACGCTGGCCAAGAACGGCATCCGCTACGCGCAAGAGGCAAACCGTCTATATCCGGAAGCCAGCGACATGCACGGCCTGGCCCTGGCGATATCCGAAGAGTGCGCACAACCGGTCCAAGCCTACTCCGGGCCCGTCGATTACCTCTATGAAATCACTCAGGTGCTCGAAACGCGCTGGCAAACCGTCGCCGCGCATTACAGCGGGAAGCTGGGCCTGGACGAGAAGAACTTCGTGGGCATCACCTTTCCTCGATTCGGCTACGAGGGCGTGCTGATGAAGTTCAGCGACGAACGGCTGGACCGAATCGAACTGTCGGAAGCCCATGATCCGGCCTTTCCCATGGGTCGATTCACAAACAAGCGTGGCGACGCGCTTTATATGTGCTACGTGGAAACCAACGATCTGGCGGAGATCATCGCGCGCCTCGAAACGCATGGCCAACAATGGACCCGCAGGACAAACACGCCGATCGAACAGGACGGCCTGTGGATACATCCCAAGGCTCTTAACGGTGTCCTCATGGGCGTATCGCGCAGGACCCTGGCCTGGGGTTGGTCGGGCAAGCCGGAACAAGTACAAGCGCTGCAGGGGAGCGAAACCGCATGAAACACTTTGCCGAGAACTACATCGATGGGCAATGGCTCGCGTCGACGGGCGACGAATACATCGACGTCGCGGATCCCAATACCGGCCTGGTCCGCGCTCGCGTATGCAGCGGCCATGAGAACGATGCGCTGAAAGCCATCGAAGCCGCCGCCGCGGCTTTCCCCGCTTGGTCGAACACCGCCTTGCGGGAAAGAACTGAAGCCGTTCGACGGCTGGCCGGATGCCTGGAGGCTATCGCGGACGACATGGCGCATTGCATTGCCGGCGAAGTCGGCACGCCGCTTAAAATAGCCCGCATCGTCCAGACTCTGGCTCCCATACGGAACTGTTCGAACTTCATCGAGATCGCCGAAAAGTTCCAATGGAGCAAAAAAATAAAGCATTCGACTGTATTGCGCGAACCTGTCGGCGTGGTGGCATGCATCACGCCGTGGAACTTTCCGCTGCATCAGATCATCCTGAAGATTGTTCCGGCTGTGCTGTGCGGCAACACGGTCGTGCTCAAGCCCAGCGAACTCACGCCCGCGACGACTCGGCTGTTCGCGGAAGCCCTGCACGAATCTGGTTTCCCTCCCGGCGTGCTGAACATCGTCAACGGCCTGGGCCGAAACGTGGGCATGCCCCTGTCGCAGTCGCCCGCAGTCCATATGGTCAGCTTTACCGGCTCGACGCGTACCGGCCAGGCCATCATGAGCGCAGCCTCGTCCACCGTCAAGAAGATATCTCTCGAACTCGGTGGCAAGTCCCCCTCGGTGATATTGCCCAGCGCCGATATCGCGCGCGCCGTCAAGGCGACCGTGGGCGGCTGCCTGCTCAACAATGGGCAGACCTGCAATGCCCTGACCCGCATGCTGGTGCCCGCGAACCGACTGGACGAAGTCGAGGAACTGTTGAAAACCGAATTTGCCAAGCTGACAGTGGGCTCAAGCCTGGACGCATCTCATCGCATCGGCCCCCTCATCTCCGCCGCCCAGCAGCAGCGCGTTCGCGGGCTCGTGCAATCCGGCCTGGAGCAAGGCGCGGTCGTCCTGGCAAGCAACGACGCCATTCCCAATGACGGCTTTTTCATTGCGCCAATGGCGCTGGGCGTGCGCCCCGACAATGTGCTGGCACGCGAAGAGGTATTCGGCCCCGTGCTGAGCGTAATCGCCTACAGTTCCGTGCAGGAGGCCATCGCATTGGCCAACGATACCGAATATGGCTTGGCCGCGGCCGTATGGGGAGAACAGCGGGAAGCGATGGATGCGGCACGCCGTATACGTGCGGGACAAGTGGATATTAACGGCGCTCCCTTCAACCCCTACGCCCCATTCGGCGGATACGGTCAAAGCGGCATAGGCCGGGAAGGCGGCGAGGCGGGCTTCGAAGAATTCCTTGAGTACAAGGCCATTCAACTACCCCTGGAAGCGGCGGAGCTGGAATAATGCGGGAAGCTTTGGATACCATCCGGGTACTGGATCTGACCCGAGTGCTTGCGGGGCCATGGTGCACCCAAACCTTGGCTGACATGGGCGCCGATGTCATAAAAATCGAACACCCGGCACGCGGCGACGACACCAGGCATTGGGGACCTCCGTGGGTCGAGGACACGCAGGGCGTGCAATCGCACGATTCCACATACTATGCATCCGCCAATCGCGGCAAGAAGTCCGTGGCCATCGATATAGCGACGCGGGACGGCGCGGATCTGGTGCGCGAGCTGGTGAAGAAATGCGATGTGCTCATCGAGAACTTCAAGGTCGGTGACCTGGCCAGATACGGGCTGGACTACGACAGCATCAGCAAGGTCAATCCACGGATCATATATTGCTCGATCACCGGATACGGCCAGACCGGCCCCTATGCCCAGCGACCTGGATATGATTTCGTTTTTCAGGCCGAAGGCGGCCTGATGAGCATAACAGGCGAAAAAGACACCCTGCCGGGCGGCGGCCCGCAAAAGGTAGGCGTGGCCATTGCCGACCTGACAACGGGCCTGTATGCGGCCATCGCCATCCTGGCGGCCTTGAACTCGCGCCATAGCACCGGAAAGGGCCAATACATCGACCTGGCGCTGCTGGATTGCCTGACCGCGCTGTCGTCCAACCAGGGTCTGTTCCATCTGGTGAATGACCTCGACCCTCTCAGGTGGGGCAATGCCCATCCCGCCCTGGTGCCCTACCAGGTCTTCAATACCCTGGACGGACAAATCGTCGTCGCGGTGGGCAACGAGCAGCAATGGCTGCGTTTCTGCAAGGCTATTGCACGCCAGGACCTCTTCGACAATCCCCGATACCGCAATGCGAAAGGCCGGATACAGGACCGCGGCTCGCTCCTGCCCAGTATCGAAGCTGACATTGCCCGCCTGCCCACCGAGCACTGGCTGACCGTCTTTGCGGAATCCAATGTGCCTCACGGCCGCATCAACAACTATCGGGAAGTATTCGCGCACCCTCAGGTAGTCCACCGGGAAATGGCTATTTCCATCAGGAAGGAAGATGGGGAGGGCCAGGTAAAAAGCGTCGCGAACCCGATCAGGTTCAGCCAAACCCCCATCCGGTACAAGCATGCTCCTCCGGAGCTGGGGCGCCATACCGCCCAGGTGCTGGCCGATCTGCTCGACTTGCGCCGGGAAGAGCTCGACAGGCTCGAACAGCAAGGGATCATCGGCAAGCCTCAGCCCGTGCCGGCCCGCGCATCCGCGCCTTACGGAAAGGACGTCCACCCATGATCCAGACCCAGCAAACGGGCAATGTGGTGGAAATCTGCATCGCGCGCCCGGACAAGAAGAACGCGCTGAGCCACGCCATGTACCATGACTTGGCGGAAGCGATACGGGCGGCCGACGCCGACGCCGGCTGCTCCGCCGTTATCCTGTATGGCGCGGGCGGCATATTCAGCGCCGGCGCCGACATCAACGATTTTCTGAAAAAACGCGACGGCGGCGATTCGCCCGCCGTCACCTTCCTGCGCCAGTTGTCCATCGCCCAATGCCCTCTGATTGCGGCGGTGGAAGGATATGCAATCGGCATAGGCGCAACCATGCTGCAGCATTTCGATTTCGTCTACAGTACATCCGCCACGCAGTTCCGCATGCCGTTCACCGCCTT
Source organism: Burkholderiaceae bacterium (assembly GCA_049646585.1). Classification (GTDB taxonomy): domain Bacteria; phylum Pseudomonadota; class Gammaproteobacteria; order Burkholderiales; family Burkholderiaceae_B. The sequence goes on from JBARWC010000035.1 coordinate 25,801, forward strand.
GGGGCTGTGTCCCGAAGGCGGGTCCTCAATTCTGCTGGAACGCATGGTGGGCGCGCGCAAAGCCATGGAATGGCTGCTGGAGTGCCGGCCATTCAACGGCGATGAAGCTTTGCGGGCCGGCTTTCTGACCGCGCTGGTCGACGCCGGGCAAGCATTGGAGATGGCGCGCAAGACCGCCTTCAATCTCGGCCAGATGCCCGCAGGCTCGGTGCGCCGAAGCAAGCAGTTGCTGAAACGCGGCGGCAGCGCCGCCCTTGACTTGGCCTTCGACCATGAGGTCAAGGTGTTCAATGCCTGCGTCAACTCCGAGGATGCGCAAAACACTTTCAACCGCTTCCTGGCCTGAGAGCGGCTATCGGTCTCCCAACTGCTGAGCCGTCTGCCGCATATCGTCCAGATACCTGCCCTTGATCTCGTCCGCATGGACATACTTGGGATTCACCGTCACGCTCAACGCCATCAACGATTCGTATCCCCGCGCCCTGACCGGGATCGCGATTCCGGTCAAGCCCAGGCCCATCTCCTGATCCACAATCGCATAGCCCACCTCCCTTACCTGCTTCAGTGTCTCCCTGAGCCGCGGCTCGTCCGTGATGGTGAACTCGGTATAGGCTTCGAGTTTGATGCGGGCCAGGTAGGCATCCAGGTCGGACCCGGGCAAATTCGCCAGCAGTACTCTTCCCAGCGAGGTGCAATAGGCCGGCAAGCGGCTACCCATCCCCAGCGACTGGCCCAGCAGTTTCTTGCTTTGCGAGCGCACCAGATAAACGATTTCCTGCTCGCTAAGTATGGCCAGGGCGCAATTGGTATGTATCTTCTCCCCCAGCCTGTCGAGCAGGGGCTGCGCCCGGGTCACGATTTCGGCCGATGAAAAATAGGCATGCCCCACTTTCAGTATCTGAGGCCTGAGCCGGTACTTCCGGTCAGTGTGCTCGACCATGCCAAGATGCTCCAGCGTATACAGGCAGCGCCTGACGACGGCACGGTCCAGATTCGTGCGCGCCGCCAATTCGGACATGCTGACGGCGGATTTCCGCTCCGAGAATGCCGTCATGACACGTATGCCGCGAGCCAGCGAAAGCATGAAATCAGGATCTCCGCGCATATGCGCGAACTCATCCTTGTTGCGATTCTCGGCCATGGGCTTGCCCGGAGGTGGACGAATGAGCGCCATGCGCCGCGTAAGCCGCCATGGTCAGCACGGCCAAAGGCCCGACAGACCGGATAGGTTCGATCTGTTCGGGATGGCGGACATACAGCGTTCCACCATACGACAGCGCGTTAACGGAAACATCGTAGGCATGTTCACGGCTGCGCGGCACGACCAGCAACCAATTGTTCTGGACCAGCATATTGCAGGCGGGCAGCAGGCCAGCTCCATCCGGCTCCAGGCCAAGCTGCCGGCAGGCAAGCCCGAATGCCGCATGCATGCTGGCGGCCGATTCGTCGGCGTCGGTGCCGGCGCCGCAAACCACACGCACAAAAAGATGCCGGGCCGGCAGCTTGGGATGTACCGCCGCCGCCAAATGGCCTGACGCCGCCGGTAAACCCGGCATCAGGAAATTCAGGCCGGCATTGCCCGCCGCGGAAGGTATCCATTGAACATGCTTGTGACGCTGGCTTGCGCCCGCTTCGGGGCCTCCGTTGTAAAACCCCAGGCCGCCGGAGTCCGACATGATCAGTGCAAGCGCCTGGAAGTCATCCAATCCCAAAGGTAAGCGCTGCTCTTCGAACTCGCACCTGGCCAACACCAGATGACGATCACAAACCGGAAATTTATTCAATATAGCCAAATGATGATCGCCTACCGGCCCCACGGTCAGGGCCGGATCAGGCGACAAGAAGGGATTGAAGTCTGGGTCGCGCGGGCCACCCGGCATCGCCGCTTTCGCGGCGTCTTTTTCCGACAGGGAAGAAAGCCAGCGGACGGTGAACCGCAGGCCTGCGTCAGTGACTTCCGTCTGTTCAGCCTGGATAGGTTGCAGCGCACCCGTGGCGCGCGCATGGGCGCCGCGTCGATCGATGGCTTGCATGAAAGCGGTAGTCATAATGCTCCCTCATGATTTTTGCGAATCCCGGGCATTGTAGGCCAGCAGGCGAGGCTTTTGGAGTAGCTCCCCGCCATCACCTAGCCGGCCGATCCGGACGGAATCAGCCACAAGCCAATCTTGATATTTACCTCCATTTTTCGCGCGTACAATTCCAGATTCCGGCGAATATCTCCCTCAAACCGGTTCGCCGGATTCAGACAACATTTTTGGAAGTAAAGCATTTTGAGCACTAAACGAAGTAAACGCTGGAACGGCGAACTGGACTCGCTCGCGCCGGAGTTCCTGAAAGAAGTCCTGGGCAAGATGGAAGCCTACGGAGACCGCGTGCAGTTCGAGCAGCCGAACAAATCTCCCCGCCCCTGTTACCAAGTCATCAGTTCATCGAACCGCAAGATGGGGTTCGACGCCAAGCATCTTTTGCTGCGCCTTAACGAGAACGGCAACGTGGGCGACGCCCTGACATCGGAATTCTCGCTGGAAGCCCTGCGCTCGGCGATGAGCGGCGGCGACAAGAAGCCCGCCGTCAAACGGACGCCAAGCGCCTCCAGAGGACCGGCGGCGGCCCGCGGCGCCTCTCGCGGCGCGCCTGTCACGGCGGCAGCCGCGGCGGCGGATGAAGTCGAACGGGACAAGTACGCCTACTTCAAAGCCAACCGCGAATACCTTCCCGACGGCATCAGCCGCTACTCGCAGCAAATCAGCGAATTGATGCGCGGCGGCATGTCGGCCGAAAGCGCTTTCGAGGCCATCATCAAGCAGCACTTCTGATCCCAAGCGCCGGCCGTGGCGGCGTCCGGCGCCGCCACGCGCTTATCCACACAGACTGTGAATAAGCCTGCGCACAACTTCGGAGCATGTTGCTGAAACGTAATAAATACGCCGAATTCCGACGTTTGATCAGCAAATAGCCAGTCTACGGTAACGACAAGTTTCCCCTGGAGATGTCTGACCACAGGATATGCTTGAAATCCCCTCTGTTATTGTCATGATGAAAACTCACAGACAGTAATTGAAGGAGATCGCATGCATAAACGCATCACCCTCGCCGTATCCGCAGGACTGCTCGCGTTGAGCGGAGTTGCCATGGCTCAGCAGCAACAAGCGCCTCAAGCGCCACAGGCGCCCATGACCGTGCCAACGCCCGACTACTCCGATGCCCAACTGGAACGCTTCGTCAGCGCTTCGCAGAAGGTGGCGATGATTTCCCAGGAATACACGCCCAAGCTGCAGGCGACGCAAGGCGAAACCGCCAAGAAGAAGATATTTGAAGAGGCCGACGGAAAAATGGTCAAGGCCGTGCATGATGAAGGCATGACCGTGGACCAGTTCAACGGCATCAACCAAGCCCTGCAACGGGACCCCAAGCTGGTCCAGCGCGTGCAAAAAATGGTTGAATAAGCAACCGGGCCCAGCGGCCCGGTTGCAAGCCATCATGCCAGGCGCAAGGCCGGCCCCTGAAGCGCCTCGGCCACGGACGGCTCGGAGTCGGGCACGGAAGGTATGGCCGGCTTTTGTCGCTCGGCCTCTTGCATGTCCAGCACGACGCCGGGATGGTCCGGTATCTTGAAGACTGCCACCGCATCGGCCAACTGCCTCGCCTGGTCCTGCAGCGAGCCTGCGGCCGCGGCGGCCTGCTCAACCAGCGCGGCGTTCTGCTGGGTGACTTCGTCCATTTGCGCAACGGCCAGGTTGACCTGATCGATGCCGGTGGACTGCTCTTCCGAGGCGGCGGAGATTTCCTTCATGATCTCCGTTACGCGCTGCACCGATGCAAGCAATTCCCGCATGGTGCCGCCCGCGCCTTCCACCTGCCTGGAGCCGTCGGCCACTTCGGAAATCGATGCCTCGATGAGCTTCTTGATTTCCTTGGCCGCTTCGGCGCTGCGCTGCGC
>JBARWC010000036.1:0-6380 GCA_049646585.1 Burkholderiaceae bacterium
GCCGTGGCCGCCGAGGCCTGCCGGCGGATCGAGTCGGCTGAAACCCTTCCCAGCCTGGCTGAGCTGGCGGCACAGGCCGGTATGAGCCCCTTTCATTTTCATCGTGTTTTCAGAACCGAAACAGGCCTTACCCCCAAGGCTTACGCCAATGCCGTGCGTGCGTCCCGCTTGCGCGGCGAGTTGGGCGAGGCCGGCTCGGTCACTGATGCCATTTACGGGGCGGGCTTCAATTCCAACAGCCGGTTTTACGAGGAGTCTGCCGCCATCCTGGGCATGCGTCCGCGCGATTACCGTGATGGCGGCGTGAATGCGGAAATCCGTTTCGCCGTCGGGCAGTGCTCGCTGGGGGCCATTTTGGTGGCGCAGAGCCAGCGCGGCATTTGTGCCATTTTGTTGGGTGACGATCCCGACAGGCTGGCACGCGATCTGCAGGACCAATTCCCGAAGGCGCGGCTGGTGGGGGGCGACGGCAAGTTCGAGCGGCTGGTGGCGCAGGTCGTGGGCTTTGTCGAGGCGCCGGAAATGGGGCTGAACCTGCCCCTGGACGTGCAGGGTACGGCGTTCCAGGAGCGGGTCTGGCGGGCGCTGCGGGAAATACCGCCAGGAGTCACGGTCAGTTATGCGCTGCTTGCCGAGCGTATCGGTTCGCCCAAGGCCGTGCGTGCCGTCGCCCAGGCCTGCGGCGCCAATCCTATCGCGGTGGCCATCCCTTGCCACCGCGTGGTGCGCCGCGATGGCGATATTTCGGGCTATCGTTGGGGCGTGGAGCGCAAACGCGAGCTGCTGCGGCGCGAGGCGACCCGGCGCTAGACCTGCTATAGAATTAGGCGGTAATCGCCATCGCTGCATGGCGCATGCATACGGAAATCGGAGGAAGTATGGATTTGGGAATCAAGGGACGTCGGGCTATTGTTTGCGGCGCCAGCGCCGGGCTTGGGCTGGCCTGCGCCCGCTCGCTGGCCGAGGCGGGGGTGGACGTGGTCATGGTGGCGCGGGGGGCCGAGCGGCTTGAGGCGGCGGCCGGCGATTTGCGCAAGCAGGTTTCCGGCAAGGTCGACACGGTGGCCGTGGACATCACCACCGCCGAAGGGCGCGCACGGGTCCTGGCGGTATTGCCCGACCCCGATATCCTGGTGACCAATGCGGGCGGCCCGCCTCCGGGCAATTTCCGCGACTGGAGCCGGGACGACTGGATCAAGGCGCTGGACGCCAATATGCTGACTCCCATCGAGCTTATCAAGGCCACGGTGGATGCGATGGCCGAACGTAAGTTCGGGCGTGTTATCAATATTACGTCCAGCGCGGTCAAGGCGCCCATCGACATCCTGGGCCTGTCCAACGGCGCCCGCTCGGGCCTGACCGGTTTCATCGCCGGCGTGGCTCGCGCCATGGCCCAGCATAATGTCACGATCAACAACCTGCTGCCGGGCCCCTTCGATACCGACAGGCTGGCCTCCACGCTGCAGGCCGCTTCCCGCATGTCGGGCGACTCCCTGGATAGCGTGCGTGCCGCCCGTATGGCCGGCAACCCTTCGCGTCGTTTCGGCCGCCCGGAAGAGTTCGGCGCCACCTGCGCCTTTTTGTGCAGCACACATGCCGGCTACATGACTGGGCAGAACGTGCTGCTGGATGGCGGCGCCTATCCCGGCACGTTTTGAACGGCGGGGCGGGATTATGAAGCGTTCCTACGATAGCTTGCGCAGTGCCCGCTGGATGGCCAGGGACGACTTGCGGTCCTTCGGCCACCGTTCGCGGATGATGCAAATGGGCTATGGCCCGCAGGATTGGGCCGGGCGCCCCATCATCGCCATCATCAATACCTGGTCGGACCTGAATCCTTGCCATAGCCATTTCAAGCAACGGGTCGACGACGTCAAGCGCGGCGTATTCCAGGCCGGCGGCTTCCCGGTGGAACTGCCGGCCATTTCGGTGCCCGAGGCCTTCGTCAGGCCGTCGACATTGCTGTATCGCAATTTCCTGGCCATGGAAACCGAGGAATTGCTGCGCAGCCATCCCGTGGACGGCGCCGTGCTGATGGGCGGCTGCGACAAGACCACGCCGGGCCTGATCATGGGCGCGATCAGCGTCGGCCTGCCCTGCGTCTATCTTCCGGCGGGCCCCATGCTGCGCGGCAACTGGAAGGGCAAGGTGCTGGGTTCGGGGTCGGATGCCTGGAAGTACTGGGACGAGCGCCGCGCCGGCAAGCTGAGCAGCGTTGAATGGGTGGGCGTCGAGGGCGGCATCGCCCGCAGCTACGGCACTTGCATGACGATGGGCACGGCGGCGACCATGACCGCTCTTGCCGAGGTCATAGGCATGAGCTTGCCCGGCGCCTCTTCCATCCCCGCCGCCGACGTCAATCATATGCGCATGTCCGCGGAATGCGGCAGGCGGGCCGTCGAGATGGTCTGGGAAGACCTGGGGCCGTCCAGGATACTGTCCGAGGCTTCTTTCAAGAACGCCATCAATGTCGCGATGGCTTTAGGTTGCTCCACCAATGCCATCATTCACCTGATCGCCATGGCGCGGCGGGCAAGCTGCCCGGTGGATCTGGACGACTTCGACGCGGCCAGCCGCAAGGTGCCGGTCATCGCCAATATCCGGCCCAGCGGCGATACCTACCTGATGGAGGATTTCTATTATGCCGGCGGGCTGCCGGGGCTGATGTCGCGCATGCACGAGCATCTGGATCTGTCCGCCATGACGGTGACGGGCAAGACGCTGGGCCAGAACATCGAGGGCGCCGAAGTCTATAACGATGACGTGATACGCCCTTTGGACAAGGCCATTTACCAAGAAGGGGCGCTGGCTGTGCTGCGGGGCAATATCGCCCCGGACGGCTGCGTGATCAAGCCCAGCGCCTGTGCACCGCGCTATCTGCAACATACCGGCCCGGCCCTGGTATTTGACGACTACCCGAGCATGAAGGCGGCCGTCGAAGACGAAACGCTGGATGTCACGGAAGACCATATCCTTATCTTGCGCAATGCCGGCCCGCTGGGAGGGCCGGGCATGCCCGAATGGGGCATGCTGCCGATTCCGGTCAAGCTGGTAAAGCAGGGCGTGCGCGACATGCTGCGCCTATCCGATGCCCGCATGAGCGGCACCAGCTACGGCGCCTGCATATTGCACGCCGCGCCGGAAGCCTATATAGGCGGGCCCTTGGCCTTGGTGAAAACAGGCGATCTGATCAGCGTCGACGTTCCGGCGCGCACCATACACCTGAATGTCAGCGACGAAGAATTGGCCGAGCGCCGCGCGGCCTGGGCGCCGCCGCCCAAGCGCTACGAGCGCGGCTATGGCTGGATATATTCCGGGCACATCCAGCAAGCCAACGAAGGCTGCGATTTCGATTTTCTTGAAACCAGCTTCGGCGCGCCCGTGGCTGACCCCGACATCTACTAAACGAGGCGGCCGCCAAGGACCGGTATCTTCATGAGCGCTTCACCACTCGCCCCGTTCAAGCACACCGCCTTCCGCACTTTATGGACGGCCACCCTGGCGTCCAACCTGGGCGGCCTGATTCAGACTGTGGGCGCGGGGTGGATGATGACCACCATCTCCGCCTCGGACGACATGGTCGCCCTGGTGCAGGCGGCCACCACGCTGCCCATCATGATCTTTTCCCTGGCGGCGGGCGCGCTGGCCGATAGCTTCGAACGGCGCAACATCATGCTGGTGGCGCAGATACTGATGATGGCCGTGTCGACCATGCTGGCCATCGTCACCATGGCGGGCCTGCTGACGCCCTGGCTGCTGCTGGCGTTCACCTTCTTCATCGGCTGCGGCACGGCGCTGCACAACCCGTCGTGGCAGGCATCGATGGGCGATCTGGTCCCGCGCGACGACCTTCCCGGGGCGGTCACGCTGAACAGCATGAGCTACAACCTCATGCGCAGCATAGGCCCGGCGGTCGGCGGGATGATAGTCGCGGTCGCAGGTGCGGCCTTCGCATTCGCGGTGAATGCCGTCAGCTATATTGCATTGATCAGGGCGCTGGCGAAATGGAAGCCGCAGCGCGCGGCGCAAACGCTGCCGCGGGAATCGTTCGGCGGCGCCATTTCGGTGGGCCTGCGCTATATCGCCATGTCCCCCAACTTGCTCAAGGTCATGTGCCGCAGCTTTCTTTTCGGGCTGGCCGCGGTGTCGGTCCTGGCGCTGCTGCCGCTGGTCACCCGCGACCTGGTGGCGGGCGGCGCTTTTTCCTATGGCGTCATATTGGGCTGCTTCGGGGGCGGGGCCATCTGCGGGGCCCTGCTGAACGCGCGCGTGCGCGATCGCTGGAACAACGAAACCATAGTCCGCGGCACTTTCCTGGTTTTTGCGCTCAGCGTCGCGGCGCTCTCGCAAAGCCGCCAGATGTGGCTTAGCTGCCTGGCCGTGGTGCCTGCCGGCGCGTGCTGGGTCATGACCCTTTCGCTTTTTAATGTGACCGTGCAGCTATCGACGCCGCGCTGGGTGGTGGGACGTGCCCTGGCTCTGTATCAAACGGCCACGTTCGGCGGCATGGCGACGGGCAGCTGGCTGTGGGGCGTGATCGCCGAAGCCCATGGCGCCGACGGCGCCTTGATCGTGTCGGGTGTTGTGCTGGTGCTGGGCGCGGCGGTGGGATTGCGCTACGTATTGCCTGAATTCAGCAAGCTCAGCCTGGATCCGCTGGATCAGTTCAATGAGCCGGCCCTGAAGCTGGATTTGAGGCCGCGCAGCGGCCCCATCCTGATCATGGTCGACTATGAAATTGCCCAGCAGGATGTCGACGCTTTTCTATCCGCCATGGCGCAGCGGAGGCGCATCCGCTTGCGTGACGGCGCGCGCCAGTGGTCGCTATTGCGTGATCTTGAAAACCCCAATATCTGGTCGGAAAGCTACCATGTGCCCACCTGGATGGAATACGTGCGGCATCACCAGCGCCGCACGCAGGCGGATGCCGATGTGTTCGATCGCCTGAAAGCCATGCATAAGGGCGCGAACCCGCCCCGCGTGCATCGCATGATAGAGCGCCAGACCGTACCCATACGCGACGATATGCCACTGAAATCGCATACGGAGATACCATAGCAGGTAGCACAGGCCGGAATTCGGCCCGGCATGCCGGGAAGGCGGAAACATAGGGAACGCGGTTGGCCTTCGTGGCATCTAATTGTTTGAAAGCCTCTTTTTAAGCGGAACATGCCATGACCTATACCGTGCAGTTCAAATCCAAACAAGACGTTGCGGAAGGCACAACGGCGTTTTATTTTTCCCGGCCCGATGGGTTCACCTTCAAGGCCGGTCAAGCCATCGACCTTATCTTGCCCGACCCGGAGCACCCTGGCGAAGAAGGCGACCGCCACGCCTTCTCGATGGTTGGCGCGCCGTTCCAGGATGATTTATGCATTACGACGCGCATGCGCGACTCGCTTTTCAAGCGGCGGTTGGGTGCGCTTGCGCCGGGCGCATCAGCCCAGGTAGACGGCCCTTTCGGGTCGTTGGCCCTGCACGGCAAGGCGAACCGGGCCGCCGTCTTCATTGCGGGCGGGATAGGCATTACGCCTTTCATGAGCATGCTCAAGCATGCGGCGCATGAAGCGCTGCCGCAGCAGATATTGCTGCTGTATTCCAATCGCCGTCCGGAAGATGCGGCTTTCCTTGGCGAGTTGCAGGAACTCGAACGGAAAAACCCGCGCTTTCGCCTGATGGCCACCATGACCCAGATGGCGAAATCCAGCAAGCCCTGGGCAGGCGAGCGATCCATGCTGAATGGCAGCCTGATCAAGCACGAAATTGCGGGCTTGCCCGACCCGGTGTTCTACCTGGTGGGGCCGCCCGCCATGGTCGAGGCCATGAAGGGCGCACTGGAACAGGCCGGCATCGATAGCGACGATATCCGCAGCGAAGAGTTCTACGGGTATTGAGCCGGAGCGCGGCTTTAGTCGTTGTCGCGGTCCAGGTGGAATTTGTGGATCAGGCGATGCGCGAGCGGCGCCAGCACCAATCCCAGCGTGGCCACGAACACCAGCCCGACGAGAATGCTATAGAGCGCGAAGAACATTTTCCCCGCCGCGGTGGAGGGCATGATGAAGGGGCCGATGCCGGCCAATATCAGGGAAATGTTCAGGAAGGCGTCCTGCCAGTGTATGGGTTCCAGCCACAAATGGCCTGTCACGCCCACGGCAAGCGTGATGCAGACAATGGTCGTGGCAAGGCCAAGGTGCTTGAACAGGCGAAAGGTGAAGTGCCGCGCGGGCATCAAGGGTTCGTTTTTGGACTCGTACATCTTCGCACTCCTGGACGGCAGGCTTTTTTGGGGCTGCCGGCCAGCAGGGCTTCTGCTTTGGGCCGTTTTGGCGAGCCTGAGAGGAAAACGGTTGTAATCCTAGCCCGGATTGCACAAAGTTGCC
>JBARWC010000037.1:0-5965 GCA_049646585.1 Burkholderiaceae bacterium
CAAAAGGCGGCACCACGTAATGCATGCCCACGACCAGGGGCTTGGCCGCCACGGCCTGATCCGAGGCGGTCGGAGCGCCGGCCGCGCTTGCCGCGCCGCCCAGGCCCGCCCCCAGCAGCAGCGCCACAGCCACGCATGTCGACCGCAACACGTCTTTAGGGCTTCCCGTATTCATGATCGTCTTGTTTTGTCCTATACGTACTGATAGCGCAGCACGCGGCGCTTGAGATTTTCCAGTATGACCTGATCGATCAAGGTCGCCAGAATGGCGATGGTCAGGATATTGGCCATCACCCCCATCATGTCGGCGGTTTCACCGGCATAGGCCAGCGAGCGGCCCAGGCCCTGCCCGAAGCCGATCAGCATTTCCGCCGAAATCAGCGCACGCCAGGCGTTGCCGAAAGCCAGTTGGGCCCCCGTGATCAGCTCGGGCATCACGGCTGGCAGATAAACGCGCTTGAGCATGTCCCAGTGGCTGGCGCCCATGACGCGCGCGGCGGACACATGCACGTTCAGCACGCTTTCCGTGGCGTTCATGACGGACAGCGCGGCGGGGAAGAAGGCCGCCAGGGCAATGACCACGATGATGGGCATATTGCCAAAGCCCATCATGATCAGGAACAAGGGCACCCAGGCAATGGAAGGAATGGATTGCAGGATGATGATGGCCGACTTGAGCACTTCGCGGAAAAAGAACAGCACGCCGCCGATCAGGCCGAACCCCACGCCAAAGAGCAGCGCCGCCCCATAGCCGAATCCAAGGCGTACCAGGCTGCCCGACAGACTTGCGCGGAAGTTCGAAGTCTGGACGTCTTCCCAAAGCCGCTGGATGACGCTGGGCACGCCGGGCATCAGGAAATCCGGCAAGGACCACGCGGCAATCTGCCAGAACAACAAAATGGACAGAACCGCCACAACCATGGCGAGCTTCTTTTTAAAACCGGAAATACGAATCTGGGTGCTCATGTAGGCTCAAAACACAGTGGCCGGTTGGTACCGGCCACCTCTGAAAAGATGGAATCTTGCAATAAACGCCGAAAGCAAGCATGGGGCGCTTGCGCCCTGTCGGGCGCAAGCCGGCGTTATTTTATAGCTTACGCGTCTTTTGCCATTCCAGATCGATGATCTTGCTGACGTCGAATGCCTTGCCGTCACGCGTTTTCAGCGAGCCTTGCGCTTGCATGATGTCGGCGATTTCCTGCATGCGCGCCAATTCCTTGTCGGTCAGCAGAGGGCTGAACGTCTGGCTCTTGATGGCGTCGCGGATGATGTCCTCGCGAGACAGGTCGCCATGCTTGAGCGTCTTGAGCGTGGGCTCGGAGATAAAGTAGCTGGCGATCAGCTTGGCGCCCTCTTCCGGCTTGTTCTGCAGAAGATCGATGGCTTCGCGCTGCGCGTCCAGCGCCTTCCAGACGTCGTCCTTGCGTTTTTTCAGGGTGTCGCCCGAGGTGATCACCACCATGCAGGGGAAAGGCCATACCTGGCCGACTTCATAGATCTGCTTGACCGGCGCGATCAGCTGGGCGATACGGGCCTGCGGCTCGAACAGGAAGGCGGCGTCGACGCGCTTGCCGACCAGCGACTGCACGGCCACTTGCGGGCTGACGCCCATGATGGTCAGGTCGTCCGGCTTCAGGCCGGCGTCTTTCAGCACCACGCCCTTCAGGACCGTATCGGCGGTGCTGCCTTCTTTTTGCGAAGCCAGGGTGTGACCCTTCAGGCCGGCCACATCCTTGATGCCCGTGTCGTCGCGCACGACGATGGCGTGAAAGCCGTGCTGGGCGCCGCCCACCACTTTAAGATCGGCGCCCTTGGACGACCAGGATGCCGCATTGGTAAAGCCCAGCACGCCGGTGTCCAGTTGACCGCCGACGATGGCCTTGATCAGGTCGGTGCCCGACTTGAACTCGACCAGTTCGACATCCAGACCGTGCTTCTTGTAGAAGCCGCCCTCGTATGCGGCGATGGCCTGCGCGTCGTCCATGACACGCAGATAGCCGACCTTGAACTTCTCGGCGGCGACCGCCGTACCCGACAAGGCGAACGCCGCCAGCATCGGCAGCAACAAACGAGACAATTTCATGCTCCTACTTCCTCTAGTATGGGTGTTTCCACAGCCTGATCCTGTTCTGCGTGGATTCCGAGCAGGCCCAGAATTTCGCGCCGCATCGCCGCAAACTGGGACAGGTCGTGTGTTTTTTCGTGATGCGACAGCTTGAATTCCTTCAAGACCGTGGCCGGCCTGGAACTGAACACAAGAATACGGTCGGCCAGGAACAGGGCCTCGTCGACATCGTGGGTAACCAGCAGCACCGTGGGGCCGGCTTCGCGTATCAGCGTGCGCAAGGCGTCCTGCAGAGTCATGCGGGTAAGCGCGTCCAGGGCGCCGAAGGGTTCGTCCAGCAGCAGCGCCTTGGGGTGCGAGATGAACGCCCGCGCCAGGGCGGCGCGCTGGCGCATGCCGCCCGACACCTGATGCGGATAATAATTTTCGAAGCCCGCCAGATTGACCTTGGCCAGCCATTCGCGCGCCTGTTCCAGGGCCTTCTGCTTGTCGGCCTTCTGGAATTCCAGCGCCAGGGCCACGTTCTGGGCCAGGGTCAGCCAGGGATACAGGGCATTTTCCTGGAACATGAGCGTGCGCTCGGGGTTGGGGCCTGTTATGGCCTGGCCGTCGGCCAGGATGGCGCCCTCGGTGGGCTTTTCCAGGCCGGCCGCAATATGCAGCAGAGTCGATTTGCCGCAGCCCGAGGGGCCCACCAGCGCCACGAGTTCGCCGTCGGCGATGTCGCGGCTGAAATTTTCGATGACCCGCAGGCCGGAAAATTCCTTCTTTATATTCTTGAAAGACAGCTTCATAACGTTCGATTCACCTATTGCTTATATCGAACTGTAACGAGCGTTCTAATGCCAAACAAGAATTTTTATACTCTTTGCTTATACCCTCAGGAAATATAGAAACGACCTATGCACGAGGCGGCGGCAGGAAAGGCTCAGGCCGATTCATCCCGTGATATTCCGGGTTCGGGATCATGTCGGTGCCTATCGCCATGCGGTTGGACATGTTGTAAAAAGCCACGGTATCGGCCAGGTCGAAGATGTCTTCGGACGACAAGCCCTGGGCGCGCAGAGCCGCTCTGTCCTCTTCCGTGACCTGCTCAGGGGTCTTGGTCAGCTTCCAGGCGAAGTCCAGCATGGCGCGCTGGCGGGGCTCCAGTTGCGCCACCCGATAGTTCATGACCATCATTTCGCCCAGTTGCGGGTCGCCGGACAAGGCGCGCACCGCCTGGCCGTGCGCCACCAGGCAGTAATAGCAATGGTTGGCGCTGGACACCACCACCGCGATCATTTCGCGTTCGAGCTTGCTCAGGCCCGAAGGCGCCAGCATCAGTTCGTTGTACATCGCCATGAAATTGCGCAGTTTGTTCGGCCGCAAGCTGTAGGCGGCCAGGACATTGGGCACGAAACCCAGCTTGTCCACGCATTTACGGAATACTTCCTGGATATCCTGGTCCAGCGAGCTTGCGTCGGGCGCGCCCAGGGCGGATACATGATCGGGTTGCGGCATGGCGTCTCCTTTTCCGGTTCTTGCAGGGGGGGTGTAATTCACCAATAATAACGGCAAGCAAGGGCATTCCCCCGTTCATAATCAGGTCAAGACCATGGCAATCGAATTTCCCGGTTTTTCCAGCCCGTCGGCCAGCACCGAGGCGCCGCTCGAAATGCTGGCGGCCTGCCACCACCGCATCGAGCGCCAGTGCTCGACCCTGAAGCGGCTTGCGCCCCACTTGCGCGCGCACGGCAGCGACGAGCAGGCACGGGCCGCCGCGACCGCCATCATGCGCTACTTCGACAGCTCCGCCATCCAGCACCATGCCGACGAGGAAGTCGATCTCTTCCCCGCCCTGATCGAATCCATGGCGGGATCCGACGCCGTCTGCATACGCGAGCTGACCGACGGACTGAGCGCCGATCACCGCAAGCTGGAAGCGGGCTGGCGCAAGCTGCGCGCCACGCTGTCCAAGGTCGGCGAAGGCCAGGCGGCGTTGCTGCCCGACGACCAGGTCGAGGCCTTCACCAGCCTGTACGAAAGCCACATGCGGCGCGAAGAAGACGAGCTTCTGCCCATGGCCGCGCGCCTGCTGGGCGACGACGCCATCGCCCGCATAGGCCGCGCCATGCGCGAACGCCGAGGCATAGGCGACGACATGCTGGGCTGATGCCGGCCCTAGTCCAGGCTGACCACGTTCAAGTTATCGCCGAAAACCCGGCGCGCCAGCGCCGTCAAATGATGGTGGTGGCTAAGGAAAATGACCTGGGTGTGCTCGGACAGATCAGCCAGGGCCCGCAGACCGGCCTCGGATCGCGCATCGTCGTAATTGATGAAGAGATCGTCGGCAATGAAAGGCAGGGCCGGCGCCTGGCGCAAATGCAATTCCAGCGCCGCCAGGCGCAGCGCCAGGTAAAGCTGATCGCGCGTCCCGTCGCTCATGCCGGCGATGCCCACCCGATGGCCGTCGGGACGCTGCCCCTCCAGCACCATGGGCTTGCTGTCGAAATCCACCCTTAGCCGTTCAAAGGAATTCAGGGTCAGCTGCGAGAATATTGCGCTGGCCCGACCCAGCATGGGGCCTTGTTTTTCTTCGCGATAGCGGTCTATGGACCAGCGCAGCAGGCGCGCCGCCGTATGCACCTTGATATAACGCTCGGCCGCATCGGACATGCGGGCCAACGCATCTTGCCGCTGCGCCTCGGCCCGAGCCGCGTCGTCCGCCCCCGCCATGGCCTCCAGTTCGCGCCGCGCCTCAGCCAACTCCACCGCCAAGACATTCTGCCGCTCCGCCCCCTGGTCCATGTCGGACTGAAGCGCCGCCAGGCGGGCCGGCAGTGCCGCTATGTCGGCCCCATCGATCTCGACCTGCAGGCTTTCCCGGTCGTAACCGTCGCCTTCGGCCAGCAGGCGCGCCTGGGCGGCCCGCAACTGCTCCGCCAAGGCCCGATGGCGGTCCGAACGGTCTATGGCCTGCTCGAGCAAACGGCTTTCCGTTACGCCGGCCCGCTCCATCAAAGGCTGCAAGCGGGCTTGCATCTCGCTCAAGGACTGCTCCGCCAGGCGTATCCGCGCCTGCTCCGCCTCCAGGCTCCGCTCCAGCTCGGCCGCCCTGTCGCCGGCCCGGCGGGCCTGGGCCAGGCGCTGCGCCAAAGCCCGGCTAAGCACAAAAGCGCCATCGATGTCCTGGATGGCTTGCTCCTGGCCGGCGTCGCGTGCCACTTGCACGGCCTGCGCCAAAAAGGCTTCCAGATCCGCCTGCAAGGCCAGGCGCTCGGCGCGTATCCGGCGCATCTGCCCAAGTTTCTCGGCCAACAGCCCGATCAGGCTCAAGGCGCCCTGCGCCGCGCCCGTCGTCATTTCGCCGTCCAGACCGGCCTGAACCAAGGCGGCGGACCAGGACCGCCGCCAGGCATCCAGCCCGGCCTGGGCGGCGTCCACCGCCTGCCGCGCCGCCAGCAGGATAGGCCGCGATTCAGCCGCTTGCGCCATCCAGGCGTCGCGCCTGGCACGCGCCTGATCGGCGTCCCGCACATAGGCTTGCGCCTGCGCGCGCAAGGCGGCCAGGTCGTTTTGACCCGCCGCCGGACGAGCCGACAGCGGAAGCGCGGCCAGGGCCTGGCGCAGCGCGCCGCTTGCACCTTGCAACTCGTCTTCCAGAGCCTGCGCTTCGCGCCCGGCCTTGTCCAGGGCCTGCGCGGCATCCAGGGCCTCGTCTTTGCATGCCAGCCATTCGGGCATATCGTCCAAGGCCATGCCTTCCAGACCAAGGCCGGCGCAGCTGTCCGCCCATTGGGCATCGAAATCGTCCAAAGCCCGACGACAGGCCAGATGCCTGGCTTGTGCGTCGGCAAGCTTGCGCTCTTCTTGCCGCAGCAGCGCATGCAGGCTTTCCAGTTGCGCGGCCTCGCGCGC
>JBARWC010000038.1:0-37818 GCA_049646585.1 Burkholderiaceae bacterium
AATACATCCACTACTACAATCACGACCGCATTAGGACAAAACTTAAAGGCCTGAGTCCGGTGCAATACCGAATCCAGGCCTTGGCCACTTAACCCGTGACCGTCCAACTTCTGGGGGTCAGTTCAGAACAGAGTGACCCCTAACGTTTGCTCGACTTGAGCCACCCGACGCGACACCGTGGATACATTGATTCCAAGGATTTCGGCGGTGGATGTGCGGTTGCCACATTCGCTGAGCGTTTTGATGATGCGAAGGTCGTCCCAAGACAGCTGGTGTATAGCGTCGTCCGCAGCACGCTCAACGCGGCCATGCCGGCCTTGGCGCAATGAAGTGTTTAGTGATGACGATGGGTCGTCCATACTGTGCAGATGGCTTGCCTAAACTTTGATCGAAAAGGGCACGCTAAGTTAATGTGCCCTTCCAAAGCAGCGGCCGTGGAGCGAAACCGAGCTTCGCCTTTGCCGCGTTGTTCGATGCGCCTGTCAGGCGGGTGTGGTAGTAGATCGCTTCATCTCCGGCGGTTTTTCTAGCGTCCTCAATGCTTATCCGGGCGGGCTCTGGCGCATTGACCCAGGCAGCGAACGAGGGCATCCATTGGCTGACGGGCAGGGGGTCGTCATCCACCACGTTGTATACGCCGGGTTCGGCGGTCAGCGACGCAATCGTTGCCGCGATCGCGTCGTCGATATGAACGAATGACCAAACAGCGTTTCCATCTCCAATGATCGACGCCTCGCCTCTTTGTGCTTGCTCAGCAATAGCGCCGCCAGGCCTGTACCAGGTGCCGGGGCCGTAGAAGAAGCCATAGCGCAGCACTACTCCTTCCAGCAAGGAAGAGTTCATGACGGCGTGCTCATATTCCCCAATGACCCGGGCGCTTGCGCCGATCTCGCCGGGCGCGTCGTAGCGAAGCCCCGCGTTTTCGTCGGCAAGTTTCCCCGGTTCGGCATCCAGGTAGAACCCCCGTGATTGCATGATATAGCGTCGCACGCCCGCCGCCTCGGAGGCGGCCAGCAAATTGGCGCCTCCTACTTGATGCAGGCGCGTATCGTTGGGCATGGATTTGATGATGTCGGCGGGATTCGCCGGAAGCCACGTGAGCTGGTCAATAACCACATCGGGCTTGGCGTCGTCGATGGCTTCCAGAACCGCCTGACGGTCAAAGGCGTCCGCGAAGGACACACGAGCGCCGATCTCGATGAGTCGGTCGGCACCTGGACCGGGCCGGCTCATCCCTGTCACGTCGTGTTGTAGCGCTAGAAGTGCGCGCACCAGGGGCAATCCAACGGCGCCGGTGGCGCCAGCGACGAATATTTTCATGAGCTTGCTCCATAAAACCGCAGCATCCGGCCTGCTGCGTTAACGGTTCAGCGCAGGGGAAAGTGGCGCTCGGTTTTGATTTGATGAGTGGTATTGTGCATGCTCCTGGGATATTCAAAAAGCACCAAAAAAAGGAAAAATCTGTGTACCAGCTTTTTCGTGAGATATTCAAGGGCCTAGTGCCGGTTCAGGCCTTGAGGCTCGCATTGGCAGTCGTTTTGCATTGGAGCTTGTGTTCAAGAATGGCAATGTATTTAGAATCATGCCTGACCCATCAACGAGTCGCGCATCAAATCTTTCACGACCTTCTGTACCAGCTCCGACGATGTTTGCTCCTTCCATATCGCATAAAGATGAAGATGGCCTGCGCTATCGTCAAGGTCTTTAAAGACGATGCCCGGGTAGGTTGAAAGGGAATAGGGTCTTGGCACCAGCGATATTCCCATGCCCAGGCGAATCAATTGAAAAATGGCCAAAGGTGTCCTGGTATGGTGGACCAGATTGGGCCGAAACCCTTTGGCCAGGCAGCATGCCATCTGTGCATCGTATAGCGAGGGCGCATGTTCTCTGGAAAAGCCGATCAGGCGTTGATCTTCCAGCTGCCCGACACCGATTGAGTGAAGTTTTTGCAGTTCATGGCCCTCCGGCAGAACCAGGACGAAAGGCTCGGAATAGATAGGCAGCTTGTTCAGCCCCGAGACCGCTGGGCAGGAATGGACGATGCCGATGTCCAGTCGTTCTTGCAAAACGGCTTCGACCTGGTCGCGCGAAGACATGTCGTAGATGCTCAGTTCAATGTCGGGAAAACGCGTTGAAAGGCGAGCCTGTATGGTGGGAAGCACGTGAAACAGCGCGGATGTGACCAGCCCCAGTTTCAAGCTTCCTCCATCGCGTGCCGCGGCTCTGATTGTTGCTCCGACCGCATTCCCCATGTCGGCCAATATCTGCCTGCTTTCATTCAGAAAAACCTTGCCCGCCTCGGTCAGATAAACGCCTCGTCGATTTCGCTCCAGCAGCTGAACCCCCAAGTCATCTTCCAGGGCCTTTATCTGCTGCGATAAGGGGGGCTGCGACATGTGCAGCCTGGTGGCGGCTTTGCTGAAGCTCAGCTCTTCGGCCACGGCCACGAAGTAACGAAGGTGTCTGATTTCTATGTTGCGCATGAATGGTTCCCGCCTCGATCAACGTTCACTGGCCAGGACCATACGGCGTATGGGTAGCCATTCAATTCACTATTCGTGAAGCAAATAACAGGGGTATCGAAACGATATTGGACCGGCCGTTGGATGACATCTACATTATCTCCCACAAACACAAGAGTCCCGCTAGATGCGACGAGGCGGCCCTTTCGTAATCAGTAAGGAGATAGGAATGAAGACATTTGGAGCAGCACGGGGAGTAGCGCTGGCGGTCGCTTTAGGGCTTGCTTCCTTGTCGGGAGCGCAGGCTGCGAACAGCCCGGGCAATTACCCCGATCGTCCCATAACGGTGGTGGTGCCCTACACGCCGGGCGGCTCTGTGGATACGGTGGCTCGCATCGTAACCGCGCAATTGCAGAAACAGTTGGGGCAGCCCATAGTCATTGAGAACAAGCCCGGGGCGTCCGGCATGATCGGGTCCGAATACGTGGCGCGAGCGAAACCCGATGGATACACCTTATTGCTGCATGCGTCCAGCCAGGTCTATCTTCCCATTGTGAATGTGCACGCAAAGTACGATGCCTTGAAGGACTTCGCGCCTGTCGCAAGAATAGGAACGGTTCCCCTATTGGTTGTCACGAAGCCCGAATCGCCATACAACTCTTTGAAGGAAATGCAAACGTATGCACATGAGCATAAAGATGCATTGACCTGGGCGACATCGGGATACGGCACATCCAGCCACCTTACGGAAGAAATGCTGAATCGCGACCTGAAGCTGGGCATGCAAATTGTTCCGTATCGTGGCGCGGCGCCGCAGTTGACCGATGTGGTGGCCGGGCATGTTTCCGCGGCGGCTTCTCCGATGCCGGGTGTTTACCCCTTTGTTTCCTCGGGGAAGTTGAAGGCTTTGGCGGTGACCAGTTCGTCCAGAGTGTCGAAGCTTCCGGATGTTCCTACCGTGGCTGAAAGCGGCGTCGAGGGCTTTGATTTCTCGTCGTGGTATGGCGTGTGGGGCCCTGCCGGGCTGCCGCAGGATATCGCCGAGAAATTAGCCAAGGAAATTATGAAAGCGACGCATACGGCCGAGGTGCAAAAGCAATTCGACACGATGATGTTCGATGTGGTGGAGAGCTCTCCGGCCGATCTGGCCAAAGTCGAAAGAGCCGAGCACGAAAAAATTTCAAAGCTCGCAAAAGAAGCCAATATCAGTATTAAATAATTCCCGACACTTGAGCCAACTTGAATGCACAGCATGACTGATTCCACCTTTGAGCTCGGTAGCGTAGCTCGCAAGCTTGTCTTATATCGCCCGAGTCCCGCGGATACAGAAGTTCAGATCGAGTATAGGGACCAGGGGGACGGCCCTGTAATTTGTATTCTTCCCTCGTTGGCCCGCTCGGGCCGTGATTATGATGTCGTGGCGAACTATCTTCAGTCTTTTGGGTTCAGGGTGCTGCGTCCCGAGCCCAGAGGCATCGGCCGAAGCCATGGGCGCATGCATGACTTGACCATGCATGACTTTGCCATGGATGTTGCCGCGGTCCTGGATCAGGAAAAAACGGGTCAGATCGTGATGGTCGGGCATGCCTGGGGAAGCCAGCCGGCACGAATGGTGGCGGCAATTCGCCCTGACTTGGTATGCGGCGTGGTCATGGCCGCCGCGTCGGCGGGCAAGCTCCCGCGCGGTTCAACGGAAAAACCATACAGCCGCTTGCGGGATGCGATAGATGGCGCCGGCAATTATGCATTGCCCGAGGCTGAGCGCATTGATTGCCTGCAACGCGCTTTCTTCGCGCCAGGCCACGATCCACGCGTTTGGCTGGATGGCTGGAGCGCTGAGGCCCACGAAGCCCAAAGCCATGCGCGGCGTATGACTCCTGTGGATGATTATTTCTCGGCGGGTGAATACGTGCCCATCCTGGATCTGCAAGCCGAGCACGATGCCGTGGTGGTGCCCAATGTGATGAAGCCTTATCTTGGAGACAGGGTGACAGAGCAAGTCATTCGCGATGCCGGCCATGCGATGGCGCCCGAACAGCCTCAGGCCATGGCGGATGCCCTTGCGCGGTTTGCGCGCAGAACATATTGCGGCTTGCCTGATTAGCGGGCAGCTTGGTACTGGGCCCTCACCACGTCGATGAAGCCTTGCACCATCGCGCTGTCGTTGTCGGCCCTGTGGGCCACGTGCATCAGCGCCTCAAACGGCTTTCCATCCACGCGCAAGGGCCGATAGGCCAGCCCTTTTAGCCGAGTATGCGCGGCGGATCTGGGCACCAGGGCCAGCCCCATGCCCGCTTCCACGATGGCGAACATGGTGGGCATGACGCTTTCGTAAACGATGTTGGGCCGGACGCGGTGCTGGGCGAACAGCCCCATGGTCATTTCGTGGAAGTATCTGCCGTCCAAGGGCGTGTAGTTCACGAAAGGCAGGCCCTCCAGGGCCTCCAGCGGAATCGTTTTTCTGCGGCTCAGGGGGTGGTGCTGCGGCAGCGCGACGTACATGGGTTCTCTGGCGGCAAGCGCTAGCTTGAAGCCTTGGTCGATCAGCAGCGATTCGGGAGGACGCACGAAGGCGATGTCCATGCGGCCCGCCCGCAATTCCTCGATGGCCATGTAGGAATATGTGGGTTTCAAGGTCAGGTCGATGTCGGGATAGCGTTCACGGTAGGCGGAAATGCTGCGCGGTAGAACTTCGTAAGAGGCCGTGTTCACGAAACCCACCACCAGCGTGCCGACTTTGCCCTGGGCGGCGCGGCTCACGGACAGCACAAGGTTGTCGCTGTCGGCGACCAACTGGCGCCCTTGGTCCAGCAGGACCTTGCCGGCGGCGGTGAGCTGTACGGAGCGGGTCGTGCGCTCGAAGAGGACGACGCCCAGGCGCTCTTCCAGGCGCTTCATCTGCTGGCTCAAGGGTGGCTGGGTCATGTTCAGCCTTTCGGCGGCCCGGCCGAAATGGCGCTCTTCCGCCACGACGATGAAATGCTTCAACAAACGGAGTGAAAGTTTCATTTATGCAAATGTCGACTTAATCAATGCCTATATTGATATTGGACAGTTTATATCCAGGGCGATTAGGGTATGGGTTTCCCCATCCAGATTGAGGAGACATCAATGAATTTCCCTCGCGCCATCCGGGCCGCCGGCATGTCCCTGGCCTTTTCCCTTGCCGCCGCCTCGTTTTGCGGTCCGGCGGCAGCGGCTTCGTCTTATCCGAGCAAGCCGATCCAGATGATTGTCCCCTTTGGGCCGGGCGGTGTCACCGATATGCTGGCCCGCATTGTCGCCAACGAGCTTACCGCGCGCGTGGGCCAGAGCGTGGTGATCGAGAATCGTACCGGGGCGGGCGGAAATATCGGTGCGGCCGCGGCGGCGCGCGCCAAGCCCGACGGCTATACGCTGCTGGTGGGCGCGGCAAGCACTAATGCCATCAACCCCAGCCTTTTCAAAGACATGCCATATGATCCTTTGACCGCCTTCGCCCCCATTACGAACCTGGCGTCGGTGGACAACTTGCTGCTGGCCGGTCCCGAGATTCCCGAGAAGACGATTAAAGAGCTGGTGGCCCGCAAGAGCGGGCAGCCCTACCGCTATGCTTCGACGGGAGCGGGCGGGACCCAGCATCTGTCGGGCGAGCTTTTCAACGTGCTGTTCGGGACCAATTTGATCCACGTGCCCTACAAGGGTGCGGGGCCCGCCTTGCAGGACGTCATCGGTAACCGTGTGGAATTGTTCTTCTGCAATCTGCCCGCATGCCTGCCCCAAGTCAAGGATGGCCGCCTGCATGCGCTGGGCATCACATCCAGCGAGCGCTCGCCGCTGCTGCCGGACGTGCCCACCATCGCCGAAGCGGCGGGAGGAAATTCCGGCTATGTGGTGCAGGGCTGGTTCGGCTTGTTTGCCCCGACGGGAGTGCCCGAAGACATACTGAATTTCCTGAACAAGACGGTCGTCGAGATTCTTAACGACCCCAAGGTCAAGGAAAGCATGCTGGCGCAAGGCGCCGTGCCCCAACCCATGTCGCGCAGCGAGTTCACCGCTTTCGTGAAGCATGAGCATGATCGTTGGGCCGACATCATCAAGAAAGCCAACATCAAGCTGGAGTAGGCATGAAACAGTCGTCACCCAATCTTTTGAGTGCGAAGCAGGTCCTGGGCGCGCTGGAAAGCGGCGCGTTGCGGCCCAAGGATGTGGCGCAGGCATGCCTGGAACGCATCATGGAGCGCAACGCGGAAATCAATGCGTTTACCAGTTTCGACAGCCGGCGGGCTCTGGCGACGGCGGAAGGGCTGGGGGCGTACGATGCGGGCCGCGTGCTTTACGGCCTGCCCTTCGCCGTCAAGGATGTCATCGATACATGCGACTATCCGACGTCCTATGGGTCCGCCATCTACGCCGGCCACTTTCCTCATCGCGATGCTGCTTGTGTGGCATTGGCGCAGGAACAGGGCGGCGTCTTGCTGGGCAAGCTTGCCACCTGCGAGTTTGCAACCCAGACGCCGTCCAATACGCGCAATCCCCTGGACACCCGCCGGACTCCTGGCGGGTCGTCCAGCGGTTCGGCTGCGGCGGTGGCGGATTTCATGGTGCCTTTCGCGTTTGGCACGCAGACCACCGGGTCGACCATACGCCCCGCCGTCTACTGCGGGGTGGTCGGGGTCAAGCCGTCCTACGGTTTCATCAACACTACGGGGCTGAAGCCGCTTAGCCCGGAGCAGGACACCATTACGCTCTTCACCCGCGAAGTGGAAGATGCCGCCTACGTGCTGTATGGGCTGCATGGCGCGCGGCCGCCTGCTTTGCCGGACATCGCCCCGCGCATCGGCGTGCTGCGTTCTTCCCAATGGGAGCACGCGCGCCCCGAAACCCTGGAAGCGCTGGAGCAATTGGTCCGCCGCATGGCGGCGGCGGGTGCCGCCATCACAGAGATGACGATGCCGGCCGAGCTGGAGGCCATGATAGAAATCCAGGGGCGCATTTCCGCTTACGAGGCACGCCATTCCCTGGTTCATGAACGCTTGTTTCATCACGACCGCTTGAGCACCCGGCTTCAAGGGCGGCTGGCGCAAGAGCGGAATACCACGCCGGAAGCATACTTTTCCTTTAAGCAGCGCGCGCGCGCCGCGCGCCGCCTGGCGGCGGAGTGGTTCACGCAGGTGGATGTGCTGCTGTATCCGGCGTCGGAAGGCGAGGCTGAATTGGGCCTGATGGAAACGGGGTCGCCCCGCTATGGGGCGCTATGGACCTTGCTGCATCTACCCTGTGTGTCCCAGCCCATTGCCATGGGCCCCTCGGGCATGCCGCTGGGGGCGCAATTCATCGGCGCATATGGCGAGGATGCCCGCGTCCTGGCGGCGGCAAGGTTCATGAGCAAGCATGCGGAGTACGTGCACACGATACGCTCATGAGCCGGGATCTTCCATTGCACTATTGGGGCGTGAGCGCGAATTTGACGGCTGACCGCACCGGGCGTAACGCTCAGTTCTTCCGCAGCATGCATAATGCTGACATGGATGAAATTGTGATATATAGGCATGCACGCCATCAACGCCATGTTGCATATAGCCGAGCGCGGTTGTAAGTGGCGCGGCCTGCTCAAGTGGTTTGGCAACTGGCACGTCGTCTACACACGCATGCGACGCGGGATGCAGTCTTCAAGCATGCATCGTAGTAATAAGAGGCCCATTCTTCCCGATGAATGCGATGGGCGACGGGACGTTTGCTACTTTGGCTCGGTGGATTGAATGGCGCTTGAAACGAAAGACACCTCTGATGCCGAGCACGGCTCAATCCACTGGAAGAGAAATTTAATCGTTTCTCTGCTCGGTTCATTCTCCACCATCGTCGCGATGACACTGCTGCTGCCTTTTCTGCCGCTCTACGTTGAAGAGCTGGGAGTTAAGGAACATGCCGCTATTGTGCAATGGTCAGGCATTGCTTTTGGCGCCACCTTTCTGGCCGCGGCATTGGTGGCTCCGTTATGGGGCAGACTGGGCGACATTTATGGACGCAAGCTGATGCTGGTACGAGCCAGCCTGGGTATGACCGTCGCCATCTCATTGATGGGCATGGCGAGCAATGTGTGGGAACTCGTTGCCCTAAGGCTTTTCGTCGGCCTGGCGGGCGGCTATGCCTCCGGCTCCATGGTTCTGGTGGCTACACAGACACCAAAAGCCAGGTCTGCCTGGGCGCTTGGGCTGCTTTCGTCAGGCATCATGGCTGGCAACCTGGTCGGTCCCCTGGTAGGCGGCTTTTTGCCTTCCATCATGGGCATACGCAATACCTTCTTTGCCGCCGGCGCGGTGATTTTCCTATCCTTTCTCGCAACGGTCTTTTTGATCAAGGAAGAAAAGTCGCCGAGTCGTAAAGCGGCCGCGAAGAAAAGTGGTGGCTGGAATGCTGTTCCGGACAAGCGCCCAGTCATTGCCATGCTGGTTACGGGCATGCTGCTGGTCTTTGCGAATATGTCCATTGAGCCGATCATTACGGTCTACGTGTCCCAACTGACGTCTGATCCGTCAAAAGTGACGATGATCGCGGGTGTCGTCATGTCAGCCGCCGCGCTGGGCAGCATCTTGTCCGCGACAGCCTTGGGGAAGCTGGCTGACAGGATCGGCCATTGGCCCGTCATTACAGGCGCTCTTGCAGCGGCTGCCGTCCTGCTGATCCCTCAGGCGTTTGTCACCAATGCATGGCAACTGATTGGTTTGCGATTCTTGATGGGGATTGCTCTGGGCGGGTTGCTGCCATGCATCACGGCGGTGATTCGACATTCCGTGCCCCATCATGCCGCTGGCGGCATTTTGGGCCTTTCGGTTTCGTCGCAATATGCAGGCCAGGTCGCCGGGCCGGTACTGGGCGGCTTTGTTGGGGGGCATATTGGAATGCCGGCTGTCTTTCTTGGCACCTGTGTGCTGATGGCCGGTGCTGCGTTGTTTACCTGGGCTGTTAAACCGTCCAGCAGTGGCAAAGGACAGCTTGAAAAGGTTGGACAGACCTGAAGCGTCCCAACCAGGAAAGAGGGTGTGTGGCTCTGTCCCAGGAGCAGGGTGCCGTACTGCTGGGCAAGGTGGCGACCAGCGAGTTTGCCACTCAGACGCCCGGCCCGCCGCATTGACAGTTGATAGGCGGCGGCTTACTCTTTGCGGCTGTGTCGCAGGCGATTGGCCCCCAGACAGACTCAAGGAGACCGAAATGAAAATGCCCCGCTTATTGAAATCATTGGCCTTTGCGACCGCCTTGTGCGCGGGCGCGGCGCAAGCCCAGGTAAGTGTGATGCTGCCCGCCAATCCGGGCGGCGGCTGGGACTCCACCGGACGGCAGGCCTTCCAGGCAATGAACCAGGCCGGCATCTACACGGGTACCGTGAATTTCACCAACAAGGGCGGTGCCGGCGGCACCATAGGCTTGTCGGACTTCCAGCGTTCGCAAAAAGGCAAGCCCGATGCCTTGGCGGTGTTCGGCGCCATTACAGTCGGCTCCATTACGCTGAACAAGTCCCCGGTCGACCTTAGCAAGTTCAAGCCCGTGGCGCGCCTGACCGCCGAGTACCTGGTGCTTGCCGTGAAAGCCGATTCCCCCTACAAGACCCTGGGTGATTTTGCCGCCGCGCTCAAGAGCAATCCCGGCGCGACGCCGGTGGGTGGCGGGTCCGCCGGCGGCGTCGACCACATCGCCCTGGCACTGCTGGCTCAAAGCGCCGGCGTGTCGGTGCCTGCCCTGAACTACATTCCCCAGGCCGGTGGGGCGGACACGGTGGTCGGCATCATCAATGGCACGCTCAAGGCCGGCATCTCGGGCATTTCCGAGTTCCAGCAGTTTGCGCAGGATGGCCGGGTCCGCATCCTGGGTGTTACCACCGCCGAGCGCCTGAAGAGCCTGCCTGATGTTCCCACCTTCAAAGAGGCGGGATTCGACGTGGAGATCGCCAATTGGCGCGGCATCCTGGGTTCGGTCGATATGCCCGAGGCCAATCACAAGGAATGGGTGCAGCGCTTTACCAAGCTGAGCGAAAGCAAGGAATGGCAGGCAGTGCTGCAAAAGCAGGCCTGGGATCCCTACTTCATGCCGGGCGATCAATTCGCCGCTTTCATCCAAAGCGAAAGCACTCGCATCAACAAGATCCTGAAAGACGCGGGCCTGAGCAAGTAATTGCGCGGCAATAAGAAGGAATGTCGATGACCATGCTGCGCAAGGGGCCCTGGTGGTTGGGGCTGGCCGTCATCCTGATGGGGGCGGTCTGTTTCTATGCGTCGACCGAGCTGGCGGCAACCGCGCAGTACGCCGCCGTCGGCCCCGGCATGTTCGTCGCCGGCGTGGGCCTGGGCCTGATATTCCTTGGCGTGCTGTTGCTGGTCCAGATCGCACGCGGCGAGGTGTTCGAGCCCGAAGAGGCCGAGAACGCGGCCGCGGATCAGCCCATGGACAAGCGCGCCTTCTTCACCGGATTGCTGGCTGCCGTGGTGCCGGCGCTTACCATTGAAACGCTGGGCCTGCCCCTGACGGCCATGCTGTCCTTCATGCTGGTAGCGCGCGCCTTCGGTTCGAAACGCCTGCTGTCCGATCTGATCGCCGGGCTGGTGCTGGGCGGCGCCAGCTGGTTTCTGTTCGGCAAGCTGGGCTTGCAACTGGGCGGCTTCTTTCCCTTGGCGGGTGTGTGATGGATACCTTCGGACTGCTGCTGCATGGCTTCGATGTGGCGCTTACGCCCATCAACCTGATGTGGGCATTGATCGGGTCCGTGCTGGGAACGGCCATCGGCATTCTTCCCGGCATAGGGCCCGCGCTGACCATCGCATTGCTGCTGCCCGTCACGGTGTCGGTAGGGCCGGTGTCGGCCTTCATCATGTTTGCCGGCGTGCTGTATGGCGCCATGTATGGCGGCTCGACCACGTCCATCCTGATCAACACGCCCGGCGAGGCGGGGTCGATGATGACCGCGCTCGAGGGCAACAAGATGGCGCGCGCGGGGCGCGGCGCGGCGGCGCTGGCCACGGCGGCCATCGGCTCATTCGTTGCCGGCACCATCGCCACGCTGCTGCTGACCTTTGCGGCGCCGGTGGTGGCGGAACTGGCCTTCCTGCTCAAGCCGGCTGATTATTTTGCACTGACCATACTTGCTTTCACTTCGGTGGCGGTGGTGATGGGCGCCTCGCGGGCGCGCGGCTTCGTTTCCCTGTTCATCGGCCTGGCCCTGGGCCTGGTGGGCATAGACTCCATGACCGGCCAGCCGCGCATGACCTTCGGCATGCCCGCCTTGCTGGATGGCGTCGAGCTGACCGTGGTGCTGGTGTCCTTGTTCGCAGTGGGCGAAATCCTGTACGTGGCCAGCCGCTACACCTATGGGCAGGACGATATCATTGCCATCAAAGGCAAGGCCTTCATGACGCGCGAAGACTGGCGCCGTTCATGGAAGCCGTGGTTGCGCGGCACCGCCATCGGCTTCCCCATCGGCACCATACCCGGGGGCGGATCTGAAATTCCAACCATGCTGTCCTATACGCTTGAAAAGAAGCTGACGCCGTACAAGGACGAGTTCGGCAAGGGCGCCATCGAAGGGGTGGCGGGCCCCGAGGCGGCCAATAATGCGTCCGCGGCCGGCATACTGGTGCCGCTGCTGACCTTGGGCCTGCCCACCTCGGCCACGGCCGCCATACTATTGGCGGCGTTTCAGAATTACGGCTTGCAGCCCGGCCCCTTCCTGTTCACGAGCAATCCCGAACTGGTCTGGGGCCTGATCGCTTCGCTGTACATAGGCAATACCATGCTGCTGGTGCTGAACCTGCCCCTGGTGGGCATCTGGGTCAAGCTGCTGCGGATTCCGCGTCCGCAGCTGTATGCCGGCATTCTGGTGTTCGCGATGATAGGTATCTGGGGCGTGTCGGGTTCGGTGTTCGAACTGGGCCTGATGGCCGCCTTGGGTGTGGTCGGCTACGTCATGCGGGTTTACGGCTTTCCCATACCGCCGCTGCTGATCGGCCTGATACTGGTGCCTTTGGCGGAAACCCAGCTGCGCACGGCGCTGGCCGCTGGGCAAGGGCGCTTGTCGGTCCTGGTCGACACCCCAATTTCGGTGACTTTCCTGTCGCTGGCCTTCCTGTTCCTGTTCCTGCCCGTCGTGCTCAAGCGCCTGAAAAAGGGCGCATAAATCTGTTTTGGCGCTTGACTTTGCATCGCATATCAATATACTGTCGCACATCAAGGGGAGTAGCTTAATTTCCGCAGCATCGTCATTACGGTAATCTTGCAAGGCTTTGCAAGATCCCGGTGCTCGGGCAACACATCATGTTGCAAGCGAGACCTTGCCATCAAGGGCAAGGTCTATACTCCAGCGATAGCTGTGGCCTGTGTCCTGACGGATCAGGCCATTTTTGTTTTTGTCGCCTTCCCATGGATAGCATTGCGCGCCATCCGGGCAAGCCGGCCATTGCAGACAGCCGCGATCCGTTTCCAATCAGAACTTTTTTGATAACAACGGGTGACTTATGCTTGAATTTTTACAAACGCTAAGCTGGGCCGCGGTCTTTCAGATCATATTGATCGATATCTTGCTTGGTGGCGACAACGCCGTGGTCATTGCGCTGGCCTGCCGCAACCTGCCGCAGAAGCAGCGCATGCAGGGGATACTGTGGGGTACGGCGGGCGCCATCGGCTTGCGCGTCGGCTTGATTGCGTTTGCCCTGACCCTGCTCAGCGTGCCTTTCCTGAAGGTGGTCGGCGCGTTGTTGCTGGTGTGGGTGGGTGTCAAGCTGCTGATCCCCGACGAGGACGCGCACGGCAACGTCAAGGGCGGCACGTCGGTGCTGGCCGCCGTCAAGACGATTATCGTGGCTGATTTCGTGATGAGCCTGGACAACGTCATTGCCATTGCGGGTGCGGCTCAAGGAGCGAATCCGGATCATCAGATAGGCCTGGTCATATTCGGCCTGGTGATCAGTGTGCCCATCATCATCTGGGGCAGCACCCTGGTGCTGAAGCTGATCGACCGCTACCCCGGCGTCGTTACCTTCGGTGCGGCCTTGCTGGGCTGGATCGCCGGCGGGATGCTGGTTACCGACGTGGTCATTGTCGAGCGCTTCGGCGAGCCTTCCGGCATAGTGAAGCTGTCGGCTGAAATTATCGGCGCCCTGCTTATCGTGGCGATGGGCCGCTGGTTTGCGCAGCGCAAGCGCGCCGCGATGGCCAAGGCGTAAATGCCGGGCAAATCGCCGGGCGGGCGCCTGGCGGTTTGGCAATGCGGGGGCAGGGCAGCTTGCCCCCGCATTTTTCAATACAGGCCCAGGTCTTTTCTAGGCGCGGCGGCGGGAATGGTGAAATCCAGGCCCTTTACCGCAGCGTCGATGCTGTCGCCACCGCTTATGCGTACCCATACGGTGCTTAAAAGCGGGTCCATCATGGGCTTCAGGCGCTGGTTCAGCGCTACCCCGATATCTTTGGTGATGGCCGAAAACAAATCCTTCAACGTGCCTTCGCTGGGAATGAATTCATCGATGATCAGGTATCCGGGATAGCCGTGCAGGGCAAGCGGTATCTCCAGCAGCGAGACGGCGTTGAAGGTCTGCACCCCACGAATCTGCATGAAGGCGGCCGGCATGGGCCGATGCGAGAACCAGGCGAGCCGCATGGTGCCGAGCACGCGCATTACCTTGCTGTCGGGGTACAGGTGCTTTTCGAGGTCGAAATAGTAGACGCGGCGCTGGGGGCGGTTGGACTGCGAGTCCGGCGAAAACACCGGGACCTCGGGCAGGGCCAGTGCGGGCCGGTTGCTTAGCAGTGGGTTTTGTGCGGCGTCTTCGGTCATGTTCGGTAAAGCGCGGAATTAGGCTGCGGCGATTATAGGCTGTGGCCTGCGGGATGGCTGGATAAGGCGTCCGCACAGCGCTGCGCCATAAAGATGCGCTACGGCTTTGGGTGGAATGGACCCGCCAGGCTAGTCGACCAGTTCGACACGCCCGGTATCCAGCCTGTATATCCCACCGACGACCTTGAGCTTCTGTTCGCGTACGCTTCTACGCAGTATGGGGGTGGCTTCCTGCAAGAGCCTGACGTTGCTCCGTATGTTCTCTTTGGTGGCCGCTGCGATCAGAGCGCCTTCCTGGCTTGTCGCGGCTGCGGCGCGTACCGCCGGCATCAGGGCTGTGGTGATGCTTTGGATGTGCCCGGGGAAGTCGGTGTCATTCTTCATGGCGTCGACAGTCGCGCTGATGGCTCCGCAGCGTGTATGACCCAGCACCATGATTAGCGGCGCCTTGAGCACGGCGACGCCGTATTCCAGGCTCGCCAGGATGTCGGCGGTGACATAGTTGCCTGCTATGCGTGTGACGAAGAGATCACCCCGCGCTTCGTCGAAGCACAGTTCGGGGCTGACGCGCGAGTCGGCGCAACCGAGCACGCAGGCATAAGGGTTCTGTGCGGTTGCCAGACGGCCCCGGGATGAGGCGAAATCGCGGTCCGTTACCTGGTTTGATGCATAGCGTTCGTTGCCCCGCATCAGGCGCTCCAGCGCCTGGCTGGGCGACAGGATATTGTCGGGTTTGGGTATTGCGGCGCGAGCTTGGCCCGATAGGCTTGCCAAGCCTGTCATGGATGCCAGGCCCAGCGCTGCAAGCGTCCTGCGACGTGCGGGGGAGGCAAGGCCGGAACTGCGTTCACATATCAAACACATGGTTGTCTCCTGGAGGGGGCCGGCAAGTGTGATGTTATGGGTATACGACCGGGGCGTTGC
The DNA here is from genome assembly GCA_049646585.1 of Burkholderiaceae bacterium. GTDB lineage: Bacteria > Pseudomonadota > Gammaproteobacteria > Burkholderiales > Burkholderiaceae_B. The sequence continues at coordinate 15,184 of JBARWC010000038.1, forward strand.
CATTTTGCGGCAGGAAGAGGCGGCAGGCAAGCGATTTTGCCGCCCCGCCGGCGCGAGCCCGGCCAATGTCGGGTATTTTTTATAGATAGAAAAAAATAATTTTTGGCCTTCCAAAAAGCGATATTTGGGATGATGAACAGGCAATCGCGACCGTGTATTGATAATTCTTATTAAAGGGACGAGCATGTTACGTACACTATTTCATCTGAAGCCGGCACAGGTGGCCAGCGGGCTTTCCTTGTGCGCGCTGGCGCTGGGAATGCCTTTGGCCGGCGTTGCGCAGGCGGCGGAGGCCTATCCCCAGAAGCCCATACGGCTGATCATTCCCTACCCTCCGGGCGGCGCAACCGATGTCATCGGCCGCATTGTGGGCAAGAACCTGAGCGATGAAATCGGCGAACAGGTCGTCATCGAGAACCGCGGCGGCGCGGGGGGCAATATCGGCGCCGCCGAAGTGGCGCGCGCCAAACCGGACGGCTACACTTTGCTGATGGGCGCCTTGACCTCGCACTCGGTGATGGCGACGCTGGAAAAAGGCAAGCTGCAGTACGATCTGCGCAAGGACCTGACGCCGGTGGGCATCGCGGGTTCGGTGCCGTTGGTGGCGGTCGTTCATCCGTCCCTGCCGATCAAGTCCTTGCCTGAATTGGTAAGCTATGCGAAAGCGCATCCCGGCAAGCTCAACTTCGCCTCGTCGGGCGCCGGAGCGCCGCAGCGCATGGCCATGGAGCTGTTCAAGCAGATAGCGGGTGTCGACATCATCCACGTGGCCTATCGCGGCAGCGGCCCGGCCATGACGGATTTGGTGGGCGGCCAGGTCGAGACCATGACGGAAACGGTGCCGGCGGCCATCGGCTTCATCAAGGGCGGGCAGTTGCGCCCCCTGGCGGTCCTGACGCCCGAGCGGATTTCGATGCTGCCCGACGTGCCGACCGCGCAGGAGCAGGGCCTGACCGGCTTCAACGTCAGCTCGCTGTTCGGCGTCATGGCGCCGACGGGCACGTCGCCGGCCGTCGTTGAAAAGCTGAATGCCGCGCTGGTCAAGGCCTTGTCCAAGGATGCGGTGAAAGCGCAGTTGCTGGAGCAAGGGGTGTACGCAAGCCCCATGTCCATCGATCAGTCGAAGCAGCGCCTGGCTGCGGAAATCGACCAATGGGCCAAGGTCATTCACGACGGCAAGATAACCGTCAATTAATGTAGAAGAGAAGAGCAGGCTATGTCCAAAAACAAACCGTCCACCCCCCCCAATGATGCCGCAGGCTTGCGCAAAGGCCTGACCAGTTACGGCGATAACGGCTTTTCGCTGTTTCTACGAAAAGCCTTCATCAAGGGGGCGGGTTATTCGGACTCGGCGCTGGATCGGCCCGTTATCGGCATAGCCAATACCGGCAGCGCCTACAACCCCTGTCATGGCAACATGCCCCAACTGATCGAGGCGGTAAAACGGGGCATCATGCTGGCAGGCGGTTTGCCCATGGACTTTCCCACCATCTCCATACACGAGAGCTTCGCCTACCCGACCAGCATGTATCTGCGCAACCTCATGTCCATGGACACCGAGGAAATGATACGCGCGCAGCCCATGGATGCCGTGGTCCTGATCGGCGGTTGCGACAAGACCGTGCCGGCCCAGCTGATGGGGGCGGCGTCGGCGGGCATACCGGCCATCCAGCTGATTACCGGTTCCATGCTGACCGGCTCGCACCGGTCCGAGCGGGTGGGCGCCTGCACTGATTGCCGCCGTTACTGGGGCAAGTATCGGGCCGAGGAAATCGACGACGAGGAAATCGCCGACGTCAACAACCAGCTGGTGGCCAGCGTAGGCACCTGCTCGGTGATGGGCACTGCCAGCACCATGGCTTGTATTGCCGAGGCCTTGGGAATGACGATGCCGGGCGGCGCGACGCCGCCGGCGGTGACTGCCGACCGCATGCGCATCGCCGAGCTGACGGGCACGCAGGCGGTGGCGCTGGCGCGATCGCGGCTGACAATAGACAAGATCCTGACCCCCAAGGCCTTCGAGAACGCCATGCGAGTCCTGCTTTCCATAGGCGGGTCGACCAATGGCATCGTGCACCTGACCGCCATAGCCGGGCGTTTGGGCATCGATATCGACCTGAAGGCGCTGGACCGCATGGGCCGGGAAACCCCGGTGCTGCTGGACCTTAAGCCGTCCGGCCAACACTATATGGAAGACTTCCATAAAGCCGGCGGCATGGCGACCTTGCTGCGCGAGCTCAAACCCTTGCTCAACCTGGACGCCATGACGGTGACCGGCCGCAGCCTGGGCGAAGAAATCGAGTTGTCCGGGCCGGGCTTTGCCCAGGACGTCGTCAAGTCCACGGCCCAGCCCATATACCCCCAGGGCGGCATTGCCGTGCTGGAAGGCAATCTGGCGCCGGGCGGCGCCATCATCAAGCAATCGTCGGCGGATGCCGGCCTGATGGAGCATGAAGGCAGGGCGGTGGTGTTCGAGAACGCCGCTGATCTGGCCAACCGCATCGATACCGACGACCTGGACGTCACCGCCGACGACGTGCTGGTGCTGAAGAACATCGGCCCCAAGGGTGCGCCCGGCATGCCGGAAGCCGGCTACATCCCCATACCCAAGAAGCTGGCCGTCAAGGGCGTGAAAGACATCGTCCGCATTTCGGACGGCCGCATGAGCGGCACGGCTTTCGGCACCATCGTCCTGCACGTCACGCCGGAGTCCGCCATAGGCGGCCCCCTGGCCTATGTCCAGAACGGCGATCGCATACGCCTGAGCGTCAAGAGCCGCGAAATCTCCCTGCTGGTTTCCGACGAGGAAATGCAGCGCCGCCGCGCGGCCAAGCCCATCGTGCCGCCCACAGCGGACCGGGGCTACAAGAAGCTCTTCCTGCAGTCCGTCACGCAGGCGGACAAGGGCGTGGACTTCGACTTCCTGCGCGCGCCGGATGCCGGCGACAAGGCGTCCGGGTCATAGCGTTCGCGGCGGCCTCCGGCCTCTCGCCGTTGCGCGGGAGGCCGCTTAGGCGCTGAACACCGCCTTGGCCTGCTGGTAGATGAATTCGGACATCCGGGCGTGATGGCCCTGCGTATTCCAGATCAGCCCGTTTCTGCGGACGGGTGCCCTTTCGGGCAAGAGAATGCGTGTGATCGACATGGATTGCCACATGGAGGACCAGTCGGGTATCAGCGAGACGCCCAGGCCTTCGTGGACCAGCGCGGCAATGGGCAGGATGCCGTCGATTTCCAGCCTTTGCCGTGGATGCAGCCGGTTGTCCCGCAAGTAGCGGTCGGCAAGCTGGCCGCCGTATATATTCCGGTCGTAACGTATGAAGGGTTGCGTCAGCAGCAAATGATGGGCGTCCTGCCCCTTCAGGCTGCTGTGCGCGATGACGACCAGGGGCTCTTCCATCAGCGGCTGCCAGATGCAGTTCTTGGGCAGGCTGAATTGCGGCTCCACCACGACCGCCGCGTCCAGATCGCCGCTGGCCACTTTGTGGCACAGTTCGACGGAGGCGCCCGGCGTGACGAAGATGGAGATATCGGGGTGTGGGTCGTAAACCCGCTTGAGCAGCGGCGGCAGCACGTTGGTCAGGGCCGACACGAAACAGCCTATGCGGAATTCGCCCAGCTGGTTGCCGTTGACGGCCATGGCGCGCAGGCCGCGGATATCGCGTATGACCGCCTTGGCGCCTTCCAGGATGCGCACGCCGTTCTCGGTGGGCTTGACCGAGCGGCCAGAACGCTGGACCAGCGCCACGCCCAGGTCGCTTTCAAGCGCCTTGATGCGCGCCGCGATGGCCGCCGAGGTCAGGTCCAGGCGCCGGGCGGCTTCCGCGAAGGAGCCGGCCTCGACGACGGCGACGAAGCTTTGCATGTATTTGATGTCCATGGGATCCGGCCCGGGCGGTTGAAGCAAAAAATATCTTTCTTGTGAATCAAGGCGAATCTACTTTAACGTAAAAGCGAACTAAGCAATACTTGCCTATTACACCGAATATCATCCAAAGGAGCATGTCCATGGCCGGGAAAAAACTAAGCGGGGTGCTGACGCCCGTACTCACGCCTTTCAATAGCGACTATTCCGCGTCCAAGGCGCGCTTCCTCAAGCACTGCCGCAACCTGATCGAGCAGGACGTGGGCCTGGCGGTATTCGGCACCAATTCCGAAGCCAATTCGCTGTCCGTGTCCGAGAAGCGGCAACTGCTGGATTTGCTGGTCGACGAAGGCCTGCCCGCCGACAGGATGATGCCGGGCACCGGCTGCTGCGCCATCACGGATTCCATAGAACTGACCCGGCATGCCGTGAACCTGGGCTGCGCCGGTACGCTGATGCTGCCGCCTTTCTATTACAAGGGGGTAAGCGACGAAGGCATTTACCGTAACTACGCCAGCATCATCGATACGATCGGCGACGACCGCCTGAAGATCTACCTGTATCACATTCCCCCTGTCTCGCAGGTGGGCATCAGCCTGAAGCTGATCGAGCGCCTGCTGAAGAACTACCCCGGCGCCATTGCCGGGGTCAAGGACAGCTCGGGCGATTGGGATAACACCTCCGCCATGCTCAAGGAATTCCAACCCGAAGGCTTCGATGTTTTCGCCGGCAGTGAGGTGTTTCTGTTAAGAACGCTGCGCGGCGGCGGAGCCGGCTGCATTACGGCCACGGGCAACGTGAACGCGGCGGCCATTGCGCAGCTGGCCGCGACCTGGCGCGACGGCGATGCCGACAATCAGCAGGCGGCTCTGGACGCCATAAGGGCCATCTTCCAGAAGTACCCCATGATTCCCGCCATGAAGTCGGCCATAGCCTGGCAGGCCCAGGACCCGGCCTGGGCGGGGCTGCGGCCGCCGCTGGTCGAGCTGACGGCCGACCAGGCCCAGGCGCTGCAAAAAGACCTGTCCGCCGCGGGCTTCCAGATCAAGAATGCGCAGGCCTTGGCGCACACGGGCAATTAACGTTAGCCGCCCTGAGGATGTCGTCGCGCTATCCGCCGCTGCTTAAAGTCGGCGTTTTTCCCGAGGCCGTCGAGCAGGCCCTGCTCGACGTCTTTACGCTGGTCGAGCCCGAGCACCTGGGGCTGGCCGGCAGGCCGGCGCACGAGCAGATCGCGGGCATCGTCACGCGATCAAACTACCGCATCAGCAAGGAACTTATCGACCAACTGCCCGGCTTGCGCATCATTGCCACGAATGGCGTGGGCTATGACGGGATCCCGATGAACTATGCCAGGGAAAAAGGTATCGTCGTCACCAATACCCCGGATGTGCTCAACCAGGCGGTGGCCGAGATGGCGGTCGGCCTGCTGCTGGCGCTGCTGCGGCGCATCCCCCAGGCGGACGTTTTCGTAAAAGAGGGCGCGTGGGCGGCCCGGCCTTTTCCCTTGGGCACGACGCTGGCGGGCAAGAAGGTCGGCATCGTGGGGCTGGGCAGGATAGGCAAGGAAATCGTCAAACGCCTGCTGCCGTTCGGGGTCCAGGTGTCGTACTACGGCCGTTCCAGGCAGGACGTGGAATGGGCTTACTTCAACGATGTAAACCAGTTGGCTGCGCATGTCGACATCCTGGTCCTGTGCTGCCCTGGCGGAGCCGAAACCCGCGGGCTGATCGACGCCCGCGTATTGCGCTCGCTGGGCCCCAAGGGTTGGCTGGTGAACATCGCCCGGGGCAGCGTGGTGAACGAGCCCGATCTTTGCCGGGCCCTGGCCGACGGCACCATTGCCGGCGCGGCGCTCGATGTATTCAATCAAGAACCGCTGGCGGCCGGCCCCTTGCTTGGCCTGGACAATGTCGTGCTGGCGCCCCACATAGGCAGCGCCACCCACGAGACCAGGTTGCAGATGGCCGAGCTGGCCATCCGCAACCTTTGCGGTTTCTTCGATACGGGCAGGGCGGTGACGCCGGTTTTGTAGCCAGTCAGGGGGTGTTCCCCCTGGTCTTTTCAGCGCGTTTTTTTGAAGTTCCCAGGTGGCCGGCATCGTTTGCAAGAACCATTCACCGATAAAGCTTGCATTTAAATAGCGTGCGATTTAATATCGTACACATGAAATCCAAAGCGCTTAAATCAGCCAAGCCCCCTAAAGGCCAGGCACCCGGATTGCTGCTCGACGAGCAGCTCTGTTTTGCGCTGTATTCCACCGGCCTGGCCATGAACAAGGTCTACCGGAAGCTGCTGCGCGAGCTGGAGCTGACCTACCCGCAGTACTTGGTCATGCTGGTGCTGTGGGAGCGGGACGAGCTTACCGTTTCCGAAATCGGCGAGCGCCTGTTCCTGGATTCGGCCACCTTGACGCCCTTGCTGAAACGGCTGGAGGCGGCCGGTTTGTTGCGGCGCACCCGCGCCGTCGATGATGAGCGCCAAGTCATCGTTGCGCTTTCCAGTGCGGGGCGTGCATTGCAGGCCAAGGCCAGCGCGGTGCCGGAGTCGGTGATGTGCGCGGCCCAGTGTACGCCCGAAGAGGCGGCCGCCACGCAGAAGCTGCTTGAGAAACTGCGCAAGCGTTTGATGAAGAATGCCTGAGTGCGCTGGTAATCGGCGTGTTGCTTGCCGCTGATTAATAGTGTGCTATTTAATAGCGTATTTAGATATGAAGCTTGCCGGCACCGACGGGCCGGATTTCCAAAAGAGCCGTCGATGTTTCGTTCATTTCAATTTTCAGGAGATCGATCATGTCCGTAGAAAAAGTTCTATACCGTGCCCAGGCCACCGCCAGCGGAGGCCGTGACGGCCGCGCTGTTTCCTCCGATGGCGTTCTGGACGTCAAGCTGGTCACGCCCAAGGATCTGGGCGGCGCCGGTGGCACGGGCACCAATCCGGAACAATTGTTCGCGGCCGGCTACTCCGCGTGCTTCCTGGGCGCTCTGAAACTGGTGGCGTCACGCGAAAAGGTCACTTTGCCCGCGGAGACCACCATCCAGGGCACGGTGGGCATAGGCCCCATTCCCACGGGCTTCGGCATCGAGGTGGAACTGAAGATATCGGTGCCCGGCCTGCCGCGCGACCAGGTAAAGGCGCTGGTCGACAAGGCCCACATCGTTTGCCCCTATTCCAATGCGACGCGAGGCAATATAGACGTGACCCTGACCTTGGTGTAATGCCGTATCGGCCTCGGCGAGCGCCGGGGCCGGCAGCATGCGCGGCGCATCGACGCCGCGTACTGCGTTCAGCGCGGAAGGGATAGTTCTTTATGCCGGAAGCAATCGGTGGTGTGGTCCATCAGGCAGCCGACCGCCTGCAGGTAGGACTGGCAGATGGTGGGGCCCACGAAGGTGAAGCCGGCTTTTTTCAGCGTGCGGCTCATGTGTTCGGCGATGGGCGTGACCACGGGTATGTCTTCGTGGCGGGCATAGTGGTTGATGCGGGGTTCGCCGCCCACGAATGACCAGATCAGCTTTACTGGATCGTCCTGGGCCAGCCAGGCATTGGCGTTCTGGCGGACGGCCCGCAGCTTCAGGCGGTTGCGTATGATGCCGCTGTCCTGCATCAGGACTTCGATGTAGTCGTCGTTAAGTTTCGCCAGCCGCTGCACGTCGAAATTGAACAGCACTTCGCGAAAGCGCGGACGCTTTTTGAGTACGGTGATCCAGGAAAGCCCCGCCTGGAAGCCTTCGAGGATCAGTTTTTCGAACAGATGCCGGGGGTCGCGCGAAGGCACGCCCCACTCGGTATCGTGATAGGCCATGTAGATGGGGTCGCTGGAGCACCAGTGGCATCGTTGCATGGTGGAATTCTACAGCGCTTCAGCCCCCGCAGCCTCCGCAGCAGGCGCCGTCTTCGCCGTGCACGGGCTTGGCGATTTGGTAGCCGGCATCTTCGACGGCTACTTTCAGGCGCTGGGTGGAAACCAGCGACTCGTCGAACGACACCGTCGCCTTGCTTAGTCCAAAAGACACTTGCGCGTCCTCGACGCCGTTCACGGCTTTCAGCGCCTGGGCCAGTATGGCCGCACAGTGTTCGTCGCGCATGCCGGCGAGCTTGAGCATACCAATTTGCATCTTCTTTCCTTTCCGATTGAGAAAAGGCGGAAACCTCTTCCGCCATTAAAGATGCATATTAAATATATCTTTATTGTCTGGCAAGCGCCCACCAGCTTTTTACGCAAGCCCGCTCCGATTGCCGGTCCACGTATTTCCGGATTTTTGCCGGTACGGGGTCGCCATTGGCGCACAGGCGGTTGAGCATGACCGAGAAATCGACGTCGGCAATGGACCAGGCGCCAAACAGATCGCCGCCCTGCTCGTCGATCAACGTGTCGGCCACGGACAACAGTTTGTCGGCGGCGCGCTTGCCGGCCTCGGACAGGGGCGTAGACACCTTATCGCGGTAGATGACGGTGGTGGGCCGTTCTTCACGCAGGGCACCCATGTCGCTGCGCACCCATGCCTGGATCTGCCGCGCCCGCCCGCGCTGTTGCGGGTCGCGCGGGTAGACCGAGGGAAAGTCGGGAGGCGTGAAGGCGTCTTCCAGATACTCGACGATGGCGGAGGATTCCGACAGCGAGAAATCGCCGTGGACCAGGGAGGGAACGCGGGAGGTCAGGGAAAGGCGGCGGTACTCGGGTGTCAGGTTCCCGCCGCTGCTCAGGTCGATGGGCTTGAGTTCGAAGGGCAGGCCTTTTTCGACCAGAGTGGCGTAGACGGAAAGGACGTAGGGGCTGGAATGCTCGCGGTTGGTGTACAGAATGATGGATGAGGCCATGCTGTTTCCTGGTTGGAGGGTCGTGGAAGCCGCGGCGTGGCGGCCCGTTCAGTGTATATCGCCTGACGGGCACCGGCGGAATCCACGACTTGGCGGCAGGGGTATGGCGGGCCTAGGAATGGGCACCTTGTCATATACTTACGAAAACTGTGTATTCATACAGCAATCGTCATGCAACCCTCTTCGCCCGCATCCGTCGCCGTCACGCGCCGCATCGCCCATTTGGATATGGATGCCTTCTACGCGTCGGTCGAGCTTTTGCGCTATCCCGAACTGCGGGGCCTGCCGGTCGTCATCGGGGCGGGCAGCGATGCGCAGCCCACCTTGCTGGCGGATGGCACGCGGGTGTTTTCGCGTTTGCGCGGCTATGTCGGGCGCGGGGTGGTGACCACCTCCACTTACGAGGCCAGGGCGCTGGGCGTGTTCTCGGCGATGGGCATGATGAAGGCCGCGCAGTTGGCGCCCGAGGCCGTGCTGCTGCCGGTGGACTTTGCCGCTTATAGGAAATATTCGCGCCTGTTCAAGGCCGCCGTGGCCGGCATTGCGCCGCATATCGAGGATCGCGGCATAGACGAAATCTACATCGACCTTAGCCAGCATCCCGACGAAACGCAGGCCTTGGCCCGGCGCATCAAGCAGGCGGTCAGGGATGCCACGGGCTTGTCTTGCTCCATCGGCATTTCGCCCAACAAGCTCTTGTCCAAGATTGCGTCGGAACTGGACAAGCCGGACGGGATAACGGTTATCGGACCCGGCGACCTGGAGCGCCGGATCTGGCCCCTGCCGGTGGGCAAGGTCAACGGCATAGGTCCGAAGGCGAACGCCCGACTTGCAGCCATTGGCATCGATACGATTGCGCAACTGGCGGCGACGGAGCCCGACGTCCTGCAAGACCATTTTGGCCTGAGCTATGCGCGCTGGCTGACCGAGGTCGCGCATGGCGTGGACGAGCGGCCGGTGGTCACGCATTCCGAGCCCAAATCGATCAGCCGCGAAACCACCTTCGATCGCGACCTGCACGTGCTGCGCGATCGCGCAACCCTGTCGGCCATTTTTGTGAGGCTGTGCGAACAACTGGAAGGCGATTTGCTGCGCAAGGGCTATGTGGGCCGCACCATAGGGATCAAGCTGCGTTTCGATGATTTCCGCACGGTTACGCGCGACCTGACCCTGCCCCGCCCCACCGCCGAGGCGGCGGCCATACATCGTGCCGCCGGCCTGTGCCTTAAGCGCATCACCCTGGACCACAGGATACGTCTGTTGGGTGTTCGTATCAGCGGTCTGACGCCCCGATCGCAGCTTGCGGATTCGGCCGGCGACGAGTCCGTGCAGCTCAGCCTTTACTGACCCTGTGTCTAGCCATGGGTGGGCATGGGTTTTATAATAAAACTCCGTTTCTGCTTAATTCTATATTCCTTCAAGAAATATATAAGTAATTATCGAATCGTTATGAAACGCCGCAATGCTTGTTAGCATTTCATACTCAGGCGGGCAAGGCCCTCGGTCGTGTGGCGTTCAACATCGACCCGCTTTCATTGAATCAAGGCAGGAACAACATGAAGTTTTCTCGTTTTATGCGCGGCATGTTCGCCGCGGGCCTGACGGCCGTCTCGGCATTGGCCGTCAGCGGCGCGCAAGCCGCTGATTTGCTGGATACCGTCAAAGAGCGCGGCACTCTGATCGTTGGCGTGGAAGGAACCTATCCTCCGTTCAACTACGTGGATGCCAAGACCGGGAAGCTGGAAGGCTTCGATATCGAAGTGTCCAAACTGGTCGCCGACAAGCTGGGCGTTAAGACGCAATTCGTCAAGACGGAATGGAGCGCCATATTGGCCGGCCTGAGCTCCGGCAAGTTCGACGTCATCGTCAACCAGGTCGGCATCACCCCGGAGCGCAAGAAGACCTTTGATTTCTCGGTGCCCTACGTGGCGTCCAGCCCCCAGCTCATTCTGCGCAAGAATGACGACAGCGCCTACAAAAGCTTCGCCGACCTGAAGGGCAAGAAGCTGGGCGTGTCCCAGGGCAGCAACTACGAAGCCCTGGCCAAGGCCCAGGAAGGCGTGGATGTGAAAAGCTATCCGGGCGCGCCGGAATACCTGTCCGACCTGGTCAATCGGCGGGTCGATGCCGCGCTGAACGACCAGTTGATGACGGCCTATCTGGTCAAGACCTCCAATATTCCCATCAAGGGCGGCGCCATCGTGGGCGAGCCCAAGTTCAACGGCATCCCGTTCAAGAAAGGCAACCCCAAGTTCGAGGCGGCCGTGAACAAGGCGCTGGAAGACGCTTTCGCCAGCGGCGAGTTCGCCAAGATTTCCACCAAGTGGTTCGGCATCGACGTCAGCAAGGTCAGGAAGCCCGAATAGGCCGGCATGGATTTCATTGAATTGATGGCATTGGCCGGCCCCATTCTTCTGAAGGGGACCGGCTACACACTGATTTTTGCCTTTTCCGCCATGTTCGGCGGGCTGGTGGTGGGCTTTGTGCTGGCTGTGGCGCGCATCGTGCCCAGTCGCTGGAGCCAGGTGCCGGCGCAGGTCTATGTCAGCATGATGCGCGGTACGCCGCTGCTGGTGCAGGTCTTCATCATCTACTACGGTCTGCCCAGCGTCGGCATTTCATTCGAACCCCTGACGGCCGGCGTGCTGGCCCTCAGCCTGAATGCGGGCGCATATATTTCCGAAAGCCTGCGCGGCGCCATCGTGGGCATTACGCGCGGCCAGTGGTCGGCGGGCTACAGCCTGGGCCTGACCTATTCGCAGAACCTGTATTACGTGGTGTTGCCTCAGGCATTGCGCCTGGCGGTGCCGTCCATGAGCAATACGCTGATCAGCCTGATCAAGGACACCTCGCTGGTCTCGGTGATCACGGTCACCGAATTGCTGCTGGCCACCAAGGATGTCATCGCCACGACCTTCCAGCCGCTGCCGCTGTACCTGGCGGCCGCCGGCATCTACTGGATACTGAGCATTTGTCTTGAGCATTTCCAGGGGCGCCTGGAAAAATATTTCGGGCGCAGCACGCGCAGCGCGTGAACGTGTGGCCGCCGGGCTTGCGCCACGCGCGGGCCTCTCCGGCCCCATGCCGCGCCTGGACCCGAAGCGTTTCCTAAACGTCGAATTCCGGTTCGACCTGGGCGCCCACCCGCAGGCCGGCACCCGCGCCGGCGCCTGTGACCACGGCGTTGACGCCGAACAGCACGCCTTCGGGAAAGCGGCGGTGTTCCGCCAGGGTGATGCCGGGCTCGTCGGCCGACAGGGCGGTGGCCGGGTCGATGTTGGGTATGGGGCAGCGCGCGCAGCGTTTCACGAAGGCGAAGTCCATGCCATCTATGCGCATGCCCGACAGATAGTCCTCTTCGTAGGCGTCCAGGCCCTGCAGGACGATGTTCGGACGAAAGCGGTTCATGGATACGGCGGCCTGCCCTTTGGCATGCAGGCGCCGGTTCAGTGCGTCCAGTGAACCCTGGTTGGCGACCAGGAAGGGAAAGCCGTCGGCGAAGCCGAAGCGATGCCGCAAGGGAAAATCGGCCGCCGTGTCGGCATGCTTGCGCAGCCATTCTTCCACGTGCGGCAAGCTGGCGACCCGGTCGGCGTCGGGATGTACGCGCAGCAGGCGGCAGGGCAGGCCCAGGAATTCGGAAAGCCAGCCCGCGACCTGGTCGCCTTCGTCGAAGCCCAGGGTGTCCGCCTTCCAGATGCGCACCGGCACTTGCGCGGATGTCGATGCGTCGCTCAGCCAGGGCACCACCACGGCCGGCATGCCGGGGGCGCTCAGGACCAGGTCGTCGGCCTGGAAACCGGGCTGTATCAGGGCCATGCGGGCGTGGCCGCGCTGCGTCATGAATATGCCGCCGCCGTCGACGATGACCCATTGCCTGTCCAGCCGCAGGCCGCTTTGACTGATGCCGGTCTGAACATGGTCGATGCCGGCGCAGGATTTGACCGGGTAGCTGTGCAGGCTGAGGATGGATACTGTCATGGTGGAATCGAAATGCGGGGTTGGGGTCGGCGGGGTGGTTCGCCCTGACGCATAATACCGCTTTCGTGCAAATACCCGTGAAGGATACGCATGCCTCTCAAAGACTGGCTGGCGGCATTGGTGGTGGTAACGGCTTGGGGGCTGAATTTCGTCGTCATCAAGATCGGCCTGAGCGAGGTGCCGCCGCTGCTGCTGGGCGCGCTGCGCTTCATTTGCGTGGCGTTTCCCGCCGTCTTCTTCATCAAGCGGCCGGCGCTGCCCTGGCGCACCATCGTGCTCTACGGCCTGACCATCAGCCTGGGCCAATTCGTCTTTTTGTTCACGGCCATGTACGTGGGCATGCCGGCGGGGCTGGCTTCGCTGGTCCTGCAGTCGCAGGCCTTCTTCACGGTGCTGATCGCCGCCTTGCTGATGGGCGAGGCGGTGCGCTGGCCCAATGTGCTGGGGATGACGGTGGCGGTTGCCGGCCTGGTCCTGATCGAACGGGGCGCCGCTCCCGGGTCGATGTCCGTATTGGGGTTCGTGCTGACCCTGGCGGCGGCCTTGAGCTGGGCCGCCGGCAACATCGTGGCCAAGAGCGCCGGCAAGGTCGACATGCTGGGCCTGGTGGTATGGGGCGCACTGATTCCTCCCTTGCCTTTTCTGCTCATGTCGTGGATGGTGGAGGGCCTGGACGGCATGCGGGCCAGCCTGGCGGGCATCACCCATGTCGGGATACTGTCGGTGGCCTATCTGGCGCTGGTGGCGACGATAGTGGGCTATGTGCTTTGGGGCCGCCTGCTGGTCCGGCACCCGGCCAGCAAAGTGGCGCCCCTGAGCCTGCTGGTGCCGGTGGTGGGCCTGCTGTCCTCGGCCTGGTTTCTGGGCGAGCGCCTGGCCGCTGTGCAATGGCTGGGCGGCCTGGTCGTCATGCTGGGTCTGGCCGTGAATGTGTTCGGCCAGCGCCTTGTCCTGGCCCTTAGGGGAAGGGTCGGGGGACTGCGTTAAAATCCGCCTTGGCAGGGCTTGCTGCCATTACTTCCTCTTCTTGATTACAGGATGGCAAAATGAAATTTGATCGGTCGGGTGTCAATGCGCTGATGGAGATAACCAAGCGTCCCGAGCTGGTGTTTGTGCGCGGGCAGGGTTCTTGGCTGGAAGACCATGCCGGCAAGCGATACCTGGATTTCATTCAAGGCTGGGCGGTGAACTGCCTGGGGCATTGCCCCCCCGCCGTGGTCAAGGCCATCAACGAACAGGCGGCGCTGCTGATCAACCCGTCGCCGGCGTTCTATAACCAGCCGTCGATGGAGCTGGCCAAGCGCCTGACCAGCGTGTCCTGCTTCGACCGTATCTTTTTCGCCAACAGCGGGGCCGAGGCTAACGAAGGGGCCATCAAGCTGGCGCGCAAATGGGGCCAGCTGCGTCGCAATGGCGCCTACAAGATCATCACGTTCAACCATGGCTTCCATGGCCGCACCCTGGCGACCATGTCGGCCTCGGGCAAACCGGGTTGGGACAAGATTTTCGCGCCTCAGGTCGACGGCTTTCCCAAGGCGGAACTGAACGACATCGATTCAGTCAGCGCCCTGGTCGACGACAAGACGGTGGCCATCATGCTGGAGCCCGTGCAGGGCGAAGCCGGCGTCATCCCCGCCAGCGTCGAATTCATGCGCGCCTTGCGCAAGCTGGCCGACGACAAGGGCCTGTTGCTGATCGTGGACGAAGTCCAGACGGGCCTGGGCCGCACCGGCAAGATGTTCGGCTACGAACTGTCGGGTATCACGCCCGACATCATGACCTTGGGCAAAGGCATAGGCGCGGGCGTGCCCTTGGCGGCCTTGTGCGCCCGCGAAGAGGTTTCGGTGTTTGTGCACGGCGACCAGGGCGGCACCTACAACGGCAACCCCTTGATGACGGCGGCCGGCGTGGCCGTGCTCGATGCGCTGATGGCGCCGGGCTTCCTGGAGTCGGTCAATGCGCGGGCCCAGCAGTTGTCCAAGGGCCTGCTGGCCTTGTCCGACAAGTGGGGCATGAAGGGCGAGCGCGGCGAAGGCCTGTTGCGCGCCCTGATCATGGACCGCGACGATGGCGCCGCCATCGTGGATACGGCGCGCGACTGGGCGCCCGAAGGCCTGCTGCTGAATGCGCCGCGCCCCAATCTGCTGCGTTTCATGCCGGCCTTGAACGTTACCGCGGACGAGATCGACCTGATGCTGGCGAGATTGGACGAAGTGGTGGCCAAGGTACGCGCCTAGCCGCTGTTTTGCGGGCAAGGGAAAAGCAGCCGTGACAGGCTGCTTTTTTTTGCGCGGCGCCGGGGCGTGGCCCTAGTTCTTGAGCTGATTGAATGCCTGGTCCAGTTTGGCGTCGGCATCGGCCAGCGCCCGGCGTGTGTTTTGCATCCAGTCCTGGTCGCTCTTCAGGGACGAGCGTGCCTTGGTCAGCATGCGCTCCACTTCGGGGGCTTGCGGGCCGCCCGTTCCCACCCGGGTCTTGACCATGAATTCGGGCGACAGCACTTGCCTGAATTCGGCTTCTTTGATGGGCAGGACAGTGTCGGGCAGCTTGTATTTGTTGATGGCCTTGGCGTAGAGCTCGACGGCTTTATCGTAGGGGAAGTCCTTGGGTTTGAACCCATGCGAGCGGGCTTCGGTCACGATGGAAGAGGCGAAGCTGTGGCCCACCCGGAATGGAACCTTGTGTTCCTTTTGCAAGGCTTCGGCCAGTTCCATGGACGTGGTCCAGTCGTCTTCGAGTTCTTCCAGCGAACGTTCCGGGTTGATCTTCAGCGCGTCCATGACGGTGTTCATGCCCTTGATCATTTTGATCGCTTGCGGGAAGAAGCCGATTTCAGCCCATGGCGCCTTGTAGTCGGTCATGCCGGTGGTGACGTTGTGTGCCCTGAGGGTGACGGTTTGTGCCAGCCCGACCACATTGGATGCGGCTTCGCGAGCCCGCATGATGAGGCCGGGATTGCGCTTTTGCGGCATGGCGCTGCTGGTGTAGGTGGCGCTTTCGTCCAGCAGCAACCAGGGACGGGTCTGGTGATACTGCGTGTGGATGTCGCCCAATATGGCGCCCAGGCGTATGGCGGTGGAGGACACGATGCCGGTGGCTTCCAGCGAGATGTCCGACGGGCTTACCTGGCTGGAGTCCAGCGAGTTTTCGATGACGCCGTCAAAGCCCAGCAGCTCGGCCAGCCTTTCCCGGTTCAGCGGCCAGCTGGAGTTGGCCAGCACGGCGGTGCCCATGGCGCTGCGGTTCAGGCGTTTGTACAGCTCGTGTATGCGTTGGGCGTCGCGCTCGAAGGAGGCCTCGTAGGCCAGCAGGTAATGTGCATAGCTGATGGGCATGGCTTGCACGCCATTGGTGTAGGCGGGAACGATGGTATTCACGTTTTTCGCCGCGGTGGCCAGTATGCGTTCGCGCAGGGTGTTCAGGGTGTCGGAATAATCCAGCAACTGCGTGCGCAGCTTGGCCATGCGATAGGTGGCGTACATGTCCTGGCGGCTGCGCCCGGTATGCACCAGGGAGGCGTCGGGCCCGATGGCATCGGTGATGATGCGCTCCACCTGCAGGACGTCCTTGGGACGTTTGCCGCCCGGCTGTGTCGCCTGGTCTATGGCGTGGGCCACCCCGCCGGCAATCTTCTTGCCCATCTCGGCCGAGATGATTTTTTCCTCGGTCAGCATGACCACGGACGCCTTGTTGATCTTGTTGACCCAATAGAACTGGTCTTCGGCCTGGTCGATCTTGCTGGTTTCGTTGCTGCCGACGGAAGACGAGCCGGTCGATGCGCCGGCCTTGGCGGCTTGCTGATTGCATTCCGCCGTGGTTCGGCAAGGCATCTGCCCGGTGTCGGCGGCAAGGCTCGTCGCGGACGCCAGGGACAACGCCGACACAATAAGGGCTAGATTCAGATGCATGCCAAGTCTCCCGGAATTGATTGATTTTTTACCTAGCGGCTTGTGCCTTGACCACTTGCCGCCACTGATGCAGCAAAGGCTCGGTATAGCCGTTGGGCTGTTCCAATCCCTTGAACACCAGGTCGCAGGCCGCCTTGTAAGCCGCCGAGGTATCGAAGTGGCCGGCCATGGGGCGGTACAGGGGGTCGCCGGCGTTCTGGCCGTCGACCACGGCGGCCATGCGCTGCATGGTTTCGGTGATCTGTTCCTTGCTGACGATGCCGTGGCGCAGCCAGTTGGCCATGTGCTGGCTGGAGATGCGCAGGGTTGCGCGGTCTTCCATCAGGCCCACGTTGTGGATGTCGGGCACCTTGGAGCAGCCTATGCCCTGGTCGATCCAGCGCACGACGTAGCCCAGGATGCCTTGGGCGTTGTTGTCGAGTTCTTCCTGGATTTCCTGCGCCGACCAGTTGGGTTCGCTGGTAACGGGTATGGTCAGGATCTTGTCGAGCAGGGGTTCGGACTTGCCTTCCATGCCGCGCTGGACTTCCTGCACGTCGATTTGGTGGTAGTGCAGGGCATGCAGCGTGGCCGCCGTGGGGGACGGGACCCAGGCTGTGTTGCCGCCCGCCTTCAGGTGGCCGATTTTTTGTACCAGCATGTCGGCCATCAGGTCGGGCATGGCCCACATGCCTTTGCCGATTTGCGCTTGCCCGCGCAGGCCGCATTCCAGGCCGGTCTGCACGTTGTTGCGTTCGTAGGCGTCGATCCAGACGCTGCGCTTCATGTCGCCCTTGCGCACCATGGGGCCGGCTTCCATGGAGGTGTGCATTTCGTCGCCGGTGCGATCCAGGAAGCCCGTGTTGATGAAGGCGACGCGTTCGCGCGCCTGGGCGATGCAGGCTTTCAGGTTGGCGCTGGTGCGGCGCTCTTCGTCCATGATGCCCATCTTGATGGTGTTGGGCGCCAGGCCCAGCAAGGCTTCGGTGCGGGAGAAAAGCTCGCTGGCGAAGGCGACTTCGTCGGGCCCGTGCATCTTGGGCTTGACGATGTAGACCGAGCCGGTGCGCGAATTGCCGCCGCGCTTCAGGTCGTGCATGGCGATCAGGGTCGTGAACACGGCGTCGAGTATGCCTTCCGGAACTTCCTTGCCCTGTTCGTCGAGCACGGCCGGATTGGTCATCAGGTGGCCCACGTTGCGGATGAACATCAGCGAGCGGCCATGCAGGGACTGCGTGTTGCCTTGCAGGTCGGTGTACTGGCGATCGGGGTTCAGGGCGCGGGTGAAGGTCTTGCCGCCCTTGCTGACTTGTTCGGTCAGGGTGCCGGCCATCAGGCCCAGCCAGTTGCGGTAGGCGCTGACCTTATCTTGAGCGTCGACGGCGGCGATGGAGTCTTCGCAGTCCATGATGGTGGTGACGGCCGATTCGAGCAGGACGTCTTTGACGCCGGCCTGGTCTTGCTGGCCGATGGGGTGGTTTTTGTCGATCTGAATTTCGAAGTGCAGGCCGTTGTGCTTGAATACCAGCGCCTCGGGCGCGGCGGCGTCGCCGCGATAGCCCAGGAACAGGGCGGGCTGCGCCAGGCCGGTTTGCTGGCCGGACTTCAGGGTGACTTGCAATTGGCCTTTGGCCACGACGTAGGCGCTGGCGTCGTCATGCGAGCCCTGGGCAAGGGGAATGCTGTCGTTCAGGAATTTGCGGGCGAAGGCGATGACCTTGGCGCCGCGCACGGGGTTGTAGCCGCCGGCACGGCCGGCGCCGTCGGTTTCCGGGATGGCGTCGGTGCCGTAGAGGGCGTCGTACAGGCTGCCCCAGCGCGCATTGGCGGCGTTAAGCGCATAGCGCGCGTTGGTGATGGGAACCACCAGTTGTGGCCCCGCCTGTTGTGTGACTTCGGTATCCACCTTGGTGGTTTTCACGGCGACGGAGGCGGGAGCGTCCTGCAGATAGCCGACCTTGCGCAGGAAGGCCTGATAGGCGCCGGCATCCTTGATGGGGCCCGGATTCTGGCGGTACCAGTTGTCCAGCTCGGCCTGCAGGCGGTCGCGCTCGGCGAGCAGCTTGCGGTTCTTGGGCGCCAGGTCGTGAACCAGCTTGTCGAAACCGGACCAGAACGCATCGGCGGCGATACCCGTGCCGGGCAGGGCTTCGCGCTCGACGAATTGGTAAAGTTCGGTGGCAACTTGAAGCCGCTTGCAGGAGGTTCGTTCGGTCATCGCAGTTCCTAAAAAAGGTTGGTAGCAGAATTCGTATGCGCAAAAACCGTCAGCCCAAAGCCTGTATAGGCGTTGTAATCTGGAGCGAGTAGACTGTTGTCAGGCCGCGTGGTTTGGTTCTTGGGCCGCCCGAATGGTGGCGGCCGCGGTCCGGATGCGGTTGGCGCAGGCCTATTATGGACCGGACCATAAAAGTACTCAACATCATCCCAAGTCACAGGACTTGCTACTAAAAGTTCCTTATCAGGCATCGAAGCCGCCGCGTTTCGTTGCGATTGTGTTTTTCTTTCTGACTATCCCGAACCCAGGAGGACATCATGAAGAATCAACTGAAACTGATCGGCGCGCCATCGGCCCTGCTGTTGCTGGAAGGCTGGTCGGCGATGGAGGGGCGGGACGCCATCCACAAGACCTTCGTCTTCAAGAACTTCAATGAGGCCTTCGGGTTCATGACCCAGGCGGCCATGCAGGCCGAGAAACTGGACCACCATCCCGAGTGGACCAATGTCTATAACCGGGTCAGCGTGACCCTGACCACGCACGATGCCAAGGGTGTGACCGAGCGCGACGTCGCCCTGGCCGTCTTCATGGATCAGTTGGCCTGATTACTGGCCGGCGGGCGCTGCTAGCCGGGCAGCCAGGCCACCAGCGCCGACACCGTCGCCAGCGAAAGCACCGTCGACAGCAGGATGGCCCGCGAGGTAATGGCGGGCTCGCGTTCATACAGCTTGGCCAGCATGAAGGGGCCGGTTCCCACCGGCAGGGCGGCCAGCAGCACGGCCGTCGTCGCCCACAGGGGCGGCATGTCGAACACCCAGTACGCCAGCACGAAGGCCAGGGCGGGGTGCAGAAGCAGCTTCAGGGCCACGATGCGCCAGACGGTGCCATGGTGCTCGGTGGGCTGGCCCTGGGCCAGGAACAGCCCTATGGTGATCAGCGCGCAGGGGCTGGCGGCGGCGCCCAGCAGGGTGGTGAACTGCTCCACGGCATAGGGCAGGGGCCATTCCAGGATGGCGATCAGGGTGCCCAGCAGCGGCGCGGCGACCAAGGGGTTGCGCAACAGGGAGGCGGCCACTTTGCGCACGGTGCGCCATACATTGGGCGAGCCGAGCAGGTCGATCTCGATCAGCACGATGGAAAAGGCGAATAGCACGCAGGCGGTCAGCAAGGTGGTGATGATGACCGGCGGCAGGCTGGCCTCGCCGAAAAGCATCAGACACAGGGGTATGCCCATGAAGCCGGCATTCGAATACGAGGCGGCCAGCCCTTCGATGCTGGCGTCGGCCAGCCGGCCCCGGCGCTGGCGGTCCATGACGTAGGACACCAGGAACACCGCGGCGATGGCCAGGCTGGATGCGGCGACGAAGCCGGGCTGGTTCACCTGCTCCCAGGTGATTTTGGCCATGGCCTGGAAAAGCAGGGCGGGCAGGGCCATCCACACCACGAATTTGTTCAGGCTGTCGACGGCGCCAGGCCCCAGCAGCCGCTTGCGGGCGCTGACATAGCCCAGCAGGATGAGTGCGAACAGGGGGAAGACGGCGTTGAGGATGACGCTCAAGGTGGATTCCGGCCGAAGAGTTCAGTTCGGGCGTATTAAAGCAAATATTTCCCGGGCGCGGTTGCGTTGCCCGGTTCCACATATAGTGTCATAGTAAGTTTATATACTGTCTTTTTTGCCTGCGGATAGCGCGCCATGTTCGATTCTTCGGATTCCCTCGATTCCATCATCCTGCCGCCGGCCATTCATTTCAAGGGCTACACGGACGCCCGGGCAGCGGTGGAGCGACTGGTGGAAATCTACGCGCGCAACACGGCCTTCATACGCGACCAGTTCGCCGACTATGCCAAGGGCGGCTGGAGCGGCAGACAGCGGGTGCGTGCCTACTATCCCGCCATACGCATCAAGGTGGACACTTACCAAGAGGTCGACAGCCGCCTGTCCTATGGACACGTGGTGGAGCCCGGTGGCTACATGACGACCGTGACCCAGCCGACCCTGTACTTCGATTACCTGTTGGAGCAGATCGGCCTGCTGATCAAGAACCATGGCGTGCCGGTCGAGATCGGCGAGTCCGACATGCCCATTCCCCTGCATTTTTGCTTCAGCGGCGGGCAGTATGTCGAGAGCGTGTATTCCGACAGCCTCCTGGGCGATGCGCTGCGCGATCGCTTCGACGTGCCCGAGCTGGCCGTCACGGACGACGCCATCGTGAACGGCACCTGGCGCGGCAAGCCGGGCGAACTGCTGCCGCTGGCGCCGTTTACCGCGCCCCGGGTGGATTATTCCCTGCACCGCCTGCAGCACTACACGGCGACCGCGCCGGAGCACTTTCAGAACTTCGTGCTGTTCACCAACTATCAGTTCTACGTCGACGAGTTCTGCCAGTGGGCCAAGGAAACCCTGGCCCAGGGCGAGGGCGGCTATACCGCCCTGGTCGAGCCTGGCAACGTCGTCACCCGCGCGGGGGCGGAGATGGAACGCATCGGCGCGCCGCTTACGCGTATGCCGCAAATGCCCTCCTACCACCTGGTGCGCGATCGGCACATGGGCATCACGCTGATCAATATCGGTGTCGGCCCGTCCAACGCCAAGACCATCACCGACCACGTGGCGGTGCTGCGTCCCTCGGCCTGGCTGATGCTGGGCCATTGCGCCGGCCTGCGCACCACGCAGCGCCTGGGTGACTATGTGCTGGCCCATGGCTATGTGCGCCAGGACCACGTGCTGGACGACGATCTGCCGCTTTGGGTGCCGGTGCCGCCGCTGGCCGAGATACAGATCGCGCTGGAACAGGCGGTGGCCGACGTTTCCGGCCTGTCGGGCTGGGAACTGAAGAAGATCATGCGCACCGGCACGGTGGCGTCCATCGACAATCGCAATTGGGAGCTGCGTGACCACCACGAGCCCGTGCAGCGTTTGTCGCAGTCGCGCGCGATTGCGCTGGACATGGAATCGGCGACCATAGCCGCCAACGGTTTCCGTTTCCGCGTGCCTTACGGCACCTTGCTGTGCGTATCGGATAAACCCCTGCACGGCGAACTGAAGCTGCCGGGCATGGCCAGCGATTTCTATCGCAGCCAGGTGGGCCGGCACCTGCACATAGGCATACGGGCGCTGGAGCTGCTGCGCGACATGCCGCGCGAGCGCCTGCATTCGCGCAAGCTGCGCAGCTTCATCGAAACGGCCTTCAAGTAAAGGCAGGGTGCGGCGGCCCTTCCGGCTTCGGCAAGGATGGGCGCCAGGAGGAACAAGATGAAATCGGTTTATCTGGCGGGCTTCGACGTATTTCGCCCGGACGCCCGTGAATGGGGCGCGACCATGAAGGATTTGTGCAGCAAGTACGGCTTCCACGGCCTGTACCCGCTGGACAACGAGGCCCCGCGCAACCTGGCGGGGCCCGAGCTGGCCTTGTGGATATACCGGGCCAACATCGCCCTGATCCGTCAAGCCGACATGGTGGCCGCCAACATGAACGCTTTTCGCGGCGCCGAGCCGGATTCCGGAACGGCCTTCGAGGTAGGCTATGCGGTGGCGCTGGGCAAGCCGGTATGGACCTATACCGGCGATGCGCGCCCCCTGGTGCAGCAGGTTCCGGGCGTCCGGCAGCCGGGCGGCCCGGGGCATACCGACACCCAGGGCTACACCATAGAAGACTTCGGTCTTAACCTGAATTTGATGATTGCGTGCAGCACCCAGAGGGTCGTCGGCACGGTGGAGGACTGCTTGAGCGAGATGGCCGTCGAGGCTTGATCGGCCTGGTGCGATGCGCGTCTGCCGTCGGACACTGGGCCGGTGTCGGCCAGGCCCGCCTTCGGCGGTTTTCCTGCTGCAAGGCGGAAGGGCGGCATCGCGCCCTGCGGGG
>JBARWC010000039.1:0-8537 GCA_049646585.1 Burkholderiaceae bacterium
GCCCAGGCGGTGCCAGTCGTCGTGCCGCCAGCCGAAATGGGCCAGGGCGGGGCCCAGCACCAGCGAGGGGTCGGCCACCCGTCCTGCCACTACGATGTCGGCCTCGGCTTGCAGGGCCTGGGCGATCTCCACCGCGCCTTGATAGGCGTTGACGCTGACGATGTCCAGCCGCTCGAAATCGGGACCCAGGCGTTCGCGCAAATAGGCCAGTTGCTCGGGCCGGTTCAACTGGTCGCCCGACAGCACGGCGATGCGAGGTGTGCGCAGCTTCAGTTCCTGGGCCAGCCGCTTGATGCGCCTGGCAGCGGCGGGCGGGTTGGCCGCACCGAAGTTGCTGACTATCCGTATCTTGTGGAGCAGACAGTCGGCCAGCACCGGCTGCAGCAACTCGACCAGCAGGGGTTCGTAGCCCAGCTCGGGGTTGTCGTTCTTGGCCAGTTGGGCAAGGGCCAGTGTGCGCTCGGCCAGGGTTTCGAATATCAGCGCCTGGCCGCCGTCCTGGATCAGGGTGTCGACGACCGGGCGCACGCCGTCGCTGCGGTCGCCCGAAAATCCTGTGGCGCAGCCTATGCCAAGTGGTGTCGTCTCCATGCCTACATCTGCCTGTCGTGAATTTACCGGCTCACTATAAAATTCAGGAATTGATAAGTAAAATAGAAATATATTATTTATTGATCCATAATTTTTATGAATTTATCGTCCCGCCAATTGCGCGCCTTCGTTGCGTTGGCCCAGGAGCGCCATTTCACAAAAGCCGCCGAGCGCTGCCACACCACGCAGCCCGCGTTCAGCGCCCTGATCAAGGCGCTGGAGGACGCCGCCGGCGCCCGCCTGTTCGACCGGACGACGCGGCGCGTAGAGTTGACTCCCGAGGGCCAGCTGTTGAACGAATCGGCCTTGCGCTTGCTGAACGATCTGGACGGCGTTGCGCAAGACATTCGCGATCATGTCGCCAAGCGCAAGGGGCGGGTCGCGGTCGCCGCGCTGCCCTCGCTGGCGGCGGGCTGGCTGCCGGACATCTATGCGCAGTTCCTGGCCCGCTATCCCGGGGTGGAGCTGCAGTTGCACGACGCCTTGCTGGAACCCTGCCTGGACATGGTCAGGCGGGGAGCGGCCGACATGGCCGTGGCGGCCAGGGGGCAGGACATGACGGGCTTGTCCGCCGAGCCGCTATGCGAAGATTATTTCCATCTGGTATGCCGCAAGGATCATCCACTGGCGGGGCGCGATGCCGTGCATCTGCGCGAGCTCAAGGGCAGCGCCATCATCCAGTTCGGCAAGGGCAGCAGCATCCGCCAAAGCCTGGCGCGCAACACGGTGTTCGCCGGCCTGGATACCTTTCTGGAAGTCGACCACATAGCCACTGTGACGGGCTTGGTGGTGGCCGGGCTGGGCATAAGCCTGCTGCCCTCCATGACGCTGTTCCAATTCCGGCATCCCGATATCGCGGTGATTCCGCTGGCGGGCCGCAGCCGCCTGAAGCGATCCCTGTACCTGATACGGCGCAGCGAGAAGAGCCTGTCCAGCGCGGCCCGGGCTTTTTACGAACTGCTGCGGGAGCGGCGCGGCGGCCTGCCGCAAGGGTAGTGCAACGTACAATGTCGGGCGCCGCCACTTTCACTGCGACTTCATGAGATTCACCCACAGGGGCCCGGCCCCCAGCCGCCGCAACGATATTCAGACCATCAGATCGCTTTTGCCCTTTGTCTGGCAGTTCAAGTGGCGGGTGATCGCAGCGCTGGCCTGCCTGGTCGCGGCCAAGGTGGCGGGTGTCGTACTGCCCCTGTACTTGAAGGACATCGTCGATCAGCTCAGTGTGCCGGCCACGCTGATGGCGCTGCCGGTGGCCGCCTTGCTGGGTTATGGCTTCGCCCGCCTGGCCAGCAGCGTGTTCGGCGAGCTGCGCGACGCCCTGTTCGCCCGCGTGACGCAGGGTTCCATACGGCGCATCGCCACCCGGCTGTTCAGGCATTTGTTCGCACTGTCCCTGCGCTTTCATATGCAGCGCCAGACCGGCGGACTGAGCCGGGACATCGAGCGCGGCACCAAGGGCATAGGTTTTCTGCTGAACTTCATGGTGTTCAACATCCTGCCGACCTTGCTTGAAATCGGCATGGTCGCGGCGATACTGCTGTGGCGCTACGACTTCATGTTCGCGGTCGTGACCATAAGCACCATCGCGGCCTATGTGGCCTTCACCTTGCTGGTGACCGAGAAGCGCATGGTTTACCGACGCAGCATGAACGAGCTGGACAGCAAGGCCAACAGCAAGGCCATCGATGCCTTGCTCAATTACGAGACCGTCAAGTATTTCGGCAACGAGAACTACGAGATCGACCGCTATGACCGTAACCTGGGCAAATGGGTGGATTCGGCGGTGAAGAACCAGGTGTCGCTGAATTTCCTGAACATGGGGCAGGGCGGCATCATTACCGTCGGCATCACCTTGCTGCTTTGGCTGTCGGCCCGGGGCGTGGTCAGCCAGACCATGACGGTGGGCGACGTGGTGCTGGTGTCGGCCTACCTGACGCAGTTGTACGCTCCCTTGAATTTCCTGGGCTTCGTCTACCGCGAGATCAAGCATGCGCTGGCCGACATGGAGCGCATGTTCGGCCTGCTGGAACAAGGCCAGGAAGTGCAGGACAGGCCCGATGCGCGCGCCCTGAAGACGACGCAGGCCAGCATCGAGTTCGACAGCGTGGATTTCGGCTATGAAGCCAATCGCGGGATATTGTTCGACGTGGGTTTCACGATAGCGGCGGGGCGCAGCCTGGCGGTGGTGGGCTCGTCCGGCGCCGGAAAATCGACCCTGTCGCGCTTGTTGTTCCGCTTCTACGACGTCGATGGCGGCGCCATCCGGATCAACGGTGTGGACATACGCGAGCTGACCCAGGCCAGCCTGCGCCAGCACATAGGCATCGTGCCCCAGGACACGGTGCTGTTCAACGACAGCATTCTGTACAACATCGCCTACGGCAATCCCACCGCCAGCCACGACGAGATCGTCCAGGCCGCCAGGGCCGCCAGCATTCATGATTTCGTCATGGGCCTGCCGGAGGGCTACGACACCCAGGTCGGCGAGCGCGGCCTGAAGCTGTCCGGCGGCGAGAAGCAGCGGGTGGCGATCGCCCGCACTTTGTTGAAGAATCCGCCCATCCTGATCCTGGACGAGGCCACCAGCGCCCTGGACACCCGCACCGAGAGGGCCATACAAGAGGAACTGAGCCTGATCGCCCGCGACAGGACCACCCTGATCATCGCCCACCGCCTTTCCACCATCGTCGACGCGGACGAGATCATCGTGCTGGATCAAGGGCGGGTGCTGGAACGCGGCTCGCACCGCGACCTGCTGCTTCGCGGCGGGCGCTATGCGCAAATGTGGGCCTTGCAGCAGTCGGGTCTGGAGGATGAGCCGGCTTGACCATATAGTACCAAAGCAGTACTATATGGTCAGAGAAGCAATTGGAGACGCAGGTGCTGCGTATCAGCAAGATTATCGATTACGGGACGCTGCTGCTGACCCATATGGCCGGCTGTCCGGACCGTGTGTTCAGTGCGACCGATCTGGCCGCCACGCTGGGCCTGGGCCAGCCTACGGTCAGCAAGATACTCAAGCTGCTGGGCCAGCACGAGCTGGTCAAGAGCAGCCGTGGCGCCCGCGGCGGCTACACCCTTGGGCGGCCGGCCGACCAGATCAGCGTCGCCCAGATTATAGACGCTCTTGAAGAACAGCCTTTCGGGCTGACCGAATGCACCGCCACGCCAGGCGCCTGTTCGGTCGAAGCCGGCTGCCATATTCGCACGAATTGGCAGCGCATCAACGCCATTGTACGGCGCACGCTCGAAGACGTCAGCGTGGCCGACATGCTGCGTCCCAACTCTATTGAATATCCCTTGAATGCGCAGCCGGTGCCCGAGTCGAAAGCCAGGACCCAAGCGGCACGTCCCACGACATGGAGTATCCACAAATGAATTCCCTGACTGCACCCGGCGTTACGCCTCGCGTCGAACCCGGGGCTGATGCCCGGCCCAACGCTCCCATCGAATCCTTTCTCGATCGCGAATACTCCGCCGGTTTCGTCACCGAGATCGAATCGGTGACCATACCCAAGGGCTTGTCCGAAGACACCATACGCTTGCTCTCGGCCAAGAAGAACGAGCCCGAGTTCATGCTGGAATGGCGCCTGGCGGCGTATCGCCATTGGCTGACCATGGACCTGCCTGAATGGGCCAAGGTCAGCTTCCCGCCGGTCGACTTCCAGGACATCAGCTATTATTCCGCGCCCAAAAGCAAGAAGGACGGCCCCAAGAGCCTGGACGAAGTCGATCCCGAACTGCTGCGCACCTACGAAAAACTGGGCGTGCCCCTGCATGAACGCGCCAAGCTGGCCGGCGTGGCGGTCGACGCCGTGTTCGACTCGGTGTCGGTGGCCACCACCTTCCGCAAGCAGTTGGCCGAAGTCGGCGTCATTTTCTGTTCCTTCTCGGAAGCCGTGAAAGAACACCCCGATCTGGTACGCAAGTACCTGGGTTCGGTGGTGCCGCCGGGCGATAACTTCTATGCCGCGCTGAATTCGGCGGTGTTCTCCGACGGTTCTTTCGTGTTCATCCCCAAAGGGGTGCGCTGTCCCATGGAACTGTCCACCTACTTCCGCATCAATGCGCAAGACACGGGGCAGTTCGAACGCACGCTCATCATCGCCGAGGAAGGCGCTTCGGTCAGCTATCTGGAAGGCTGTACGGCGCCCATGCGCGACGAAAACCAGCTGCACGCCGCCGTGGTGGAGCTGGTTGCGCTGGACGACGCCAAAATCAAATATTCCACGGTGCAGAACTGGTATCCGGGCGACAAGGACGGCGTGGGCGGCATCTACAACTTCGTGACCAAGCGCGGCGACTGCCGCGGCCCGCGCTCGCGCATATCCTGGACCCAGGTCGAGACCGGTTCGGCCATCACCTGGAAGTACCCCAGCGTCATCCTGCGCGGCGACGATTCCGTGGGCGAGTTCTATTCCGTGGCGCTCAGCAACCACAGGCAGCAGGCCGACACCGGCACCAAGATGATACATATGGGCCGCAATACCCGCAGCACCATTATCTCCAAGGGGATTTCGGCGGGGTACGGCAGCAACGCCTACCGGGGCCTGGTGCGCATCACGCCCAAGGCCGAGAATGCGCGCAACTACACCCAGTGCGATTCGCTGCTGATCGGCGGCAATTGCGCGGCGCACACCTTCCCGACCATGGAGGTCCAGAATCCCACGGCCAATGTCGAGCACGAAGCCACCGCGTCCCGCATAGGCGAAGACCAGCTCTTCTACGCGATGCAGCGCGGCCTGTCGGCGGAAGACGCCGTGTCCATGATCGTGAACGGATTTTGCAAGGAAGTTTTCAAGGAATTGCCCATGGAATTTGCAGTCGAGGCTCAAAACCTGCTCGGCGTAAGTTTGGAAGGCAGCGTAGGTTAAGGAGAAGTAGTAATGCTAAGCATCAAGGATTTGCACGCCTCGGTTGAAGACAAGGCGATTCTGCGCGGTTTGAACCTCGAGGTAAAAGCCGGCGAAGTTCACGCCATCATGGGCCCCAACGGCTCCGGCAAAAGCACGCTGTCGCAGGTGCTGGCCGGACGCGAAGACTACAAGGTGGAAAGCGGCTCGGTGCAATGGCAAGGGCAGGATCTGCTGTCCATGTCCATCGAGGATCGCGCCCGCTCGGGCCTGTTCCTGGCCTTTCAATACCCCATCGAAATCCCCGGCGTGTCCAACGCCTATTTCCTGCGCGCGGCCGTGAACGCGGCCCGGCGCCACCAGGGTCTGCCCGAACTGGACGCCATGGACTTCATCAAGAAGGTCAAGGCCGAAATGAAGACCGTGGGCATGAAAGAAGAATTCCTCTACCGCTCGGTGAACGAAGGCTTTTCGGGCGGCGAGAAAAAGCGCAACGAAGTGCTGCAAATGACCTTGCTTGAACCCAAGCTGGCCATCCTGGACGAAACCGATTCGGGCCTGGACATCGATGCGCTCAAGGTCGTCGCCGATGGCGTGAATCGCCTGCGCTCTCCTGAGCGCGCGCTGATCGTCATCACCCACTACCAGCGCCTGCTGGACTACATCGTGCCCGATTTCGTGCACGTGCTGGCGGGCGGGCGCATTGTCCGTTCCGGCGGCCGCGAGCTGGCGCTGGAGCTCGAAGAGCGCGGCTACGGCTGGGTCAACGACCTGGCGGCCGGCGGCAAAGGGGCGGCGGCATGAGCGCAATGCAATCCTGGGTGACCGGTTTTGCGGATCGCACAAGCGGCTCGGCGGGCGCGGGCCTGCCATGGCTGTCGGCCATGCGTCGGCGCGCCATCGAGCGCTTCGCGGCCGAAGGCTGGCCCACCACACGCCTGGAAGACTGGCGCCACACCTCGCTGGCGGCGCTGGAACAACAATCGTTTCTTGAAGCCGGCCAGGCACCGGCGGCTGAATGGGTCCGCGATCTGCGCGGCGGTGAAGCCGGCCATTGGCTGGTCTTCATCGACGGCCGCTATGCGCCCGAGCTGTCCGACATCGGAAGCCTGCCCGCGGGAGCCCGCATCCAGCCCTTGTCCGTAGCGCTGGAGCAGGTGCCCGAGCAGGTCGAAGCCGTTTTCGGCAACGAGCTAGAAGGCGCCAGCACGGCGGCATTGAACACAGCCCTTGCGGCCGACGGGGCCTTCATCAGCCTGGCTCGCGGCGTTGCGCTGGAGCAGCCGGTGCATCTGGTGTTTGCCGCGACCAGCCCGCAGGCGGCCAGCTTCCCGCGCAACCTGATCGTGGCCGAGGGCGCGGCGCAGGCCGTGGTCATGGAACACTACGTGGGGCAGGGCAGCGGTGCCAGCCTGACCAATGCGGTAACGCGGGTCAAGCTGGCCGCGGATGCGCATCTTACCCACTTGAAGCTGCAACAAGAGGATCAGCAGGCATTCCACCTGGGCGCCATCAACGTCGAACAGGCCAAGGGGTCGGTTTATAACTCGCACTCCATGTCTTTCGGAGCAAGGCTGGCGCGCCATGACATCGCCACCAGCTTTGCGGGTGATCACTGCGAAACCTTGCTGAACGGCCTGTATTACGTGGACGGCCGCCGCCATGTCGATCACCACACGCTGATCGACCACGCCAAGCCGCATGGCCTTAGCCGCGAGTACTATCGGGGCATCTTGGGCGACACGGCGCGCGGCGTGTTCGGCGGTCGCATCCTGGTCGCTCATGGCGCCGACAAGACCGACGCCATCCAGCGTTCCGATAGCCTGCTGCTGTCGCGCCTGGCCAAGGCCGATGCACGGCCCGAACTGGAAATCTACGCCGACGACGTCAAGTGCGCGCATGGCGCCACCGTCGGCCAGCTCGATGAAGACAGCATGTTCTACCTGCGCTCGCGCGGCCTGGACGAAGTGCATGCGCGCAATGTGCTGACCTATGCCTTCGCGGCCCAGGCCGTCGACCGCATCGGGCCCGAGGCCCTGCGCGGCAGGGTTGCCGCCGCCATACAGTCGCTGGTACCCGGCGGCGCAGCCCTGGGGGGCTTCTGACATGAATGCACCGATGCACATCGACGCAGCGGCAGGGTTGCTGGACCGCCGCGCCGACTTTCCCATTCTGTCGCGTCCGATCAAGGGGCGCCGACTGGCCTATCTGGACAATGGCGCCACCACGCAGAAACCGCTGGCCGTGATCCAGGCCGAAAGCGCCTTTTATGAACAGTCCAACGCCAACATCCATCGCGGCGTGCACTGGCTGTCGCAGCACGCCACCGATCTGTACGAACAGGGCCGGGAAAGCGTGCGGCGCTTGCTGAATGCGGCGCGCAGCCAGGAAATCGTCTTTACACGCGGCACGACCGAAGCCATCAATCTGGTGGCTTACAGCTGGGGCAGGGCGGCGCTCAAGGAAGGCGACGAAATCCTCATCACCGGCATGGAGCACCATTCCAACATCGTGCCCTGGCAGTTGCTGTGCGAGCAGACGGGAGCGCGCCTGCGCGTCGTGCCCGTTACCGACAGCGGCGAACTGGACATGGATCAATACCGATCCATGCTTGGCGCGCGCACAAAGCTGGTGGGCGTGGCCCATGTTTCCAATGCCATGGGCACCATCAATCCGGTGGCCGAGATCACCCGGCTGGCTCACGAAGCCGGCGCCAAGGTGCTGATCGACGGCGCCCAGGCGGTGGCTCACCAGACGGTCGACGTACAGGCCCTGGGCTGCGATTTCTATGCCTTCTCGGGACACAAGCTGTACGGCCCCACCGGCATAGGCGCCCTGTATGCCCGCTACGACATACTCAAGGACATGCCGCCCTGGCAAGGCGGCGGCGACATGATCTACACCGTCAGCTTCGAGCGCAGCACCTATGCCGACGTGCCGCAGCGCTTCGAGGCGGGTACGCCCAACATCGCCGGCGTTGTCGGCCTGGATGCGGCCATACGTTATGTGCTGGATGTGGGCCTGGACGCGATTGCCGCCCACGAGCACGCGCTGCTGGAACTGGGCACCCGGGAATTGCTGGCGCTGCCC
>JBARWC010000040.1:0-6903 GCA_049646585.1 Burkholderiaceae bacterium
GCTGCTGGCCCTGGCCGCGCTGGCCCTGCGCCTGGGCTTCTAGCCGGCCGCCGGGCCCCTGCGGGACTGGCTGCCCTCGGGCTGGGCCAGATCGGCCAGGATGGGGCAATCCGGGCGTTGGTCGCCCTTGCAGCAGTCCGCCAGATGCTCCAGCTGATCGCGTATGGATTGCAGTTTTTCGATGTCGGCGTTCAGTTCGGCAATATGCTGGCGGGCCAGCTTTTTGACATCGGCGCTGGCGCGCGTGCCGTCCCGCCACAGACCCACCAAAGTCTTGATGCGATCCAACGAAAACCCCAGGTCGCGCGAGCGCTTGATGAAGCGCAGCGTCTGCACGTCCTTGTCGGCATACCGCCGATAGCCCGAATCGCTACGCGAGGCGACATCCACCAGCCCTATGCTTTCGTAATAGCGGATCATCTTGGCGGATACCCCGGATACGCCGGCCGCCTGGCCTATATTCATCATGTGTGCTCCTTGAATGATCCGCCCGCTTCAGGCGCCGCGTTGCGTGGGAGCCCGGAAGCCCCGCAGCCGCAAGGCATTGCCCAGCACGAAGACGCTGGACAGCGCCATGGCGCCGGCCGCGAACACGGGTGACAGCAGCGTGCCGTTCAGCGGATACAGCGCGCCGGCCGCCACCGGAATCAGTGCGGTGTTGTAGGCGAAGGCC
Organism: Burkholderiaceae bacterium; assembly: GCA_049646585.1. Taxonomy (GTDB): domain Bacteria; phylum Pseudomonadota; class Gammaproteobacteria; order Burkholderiales; family Burkholderiaceae_B. The sequence continues at coordinate 674 of JBARWC010000040.1, forward strand.
CAGAACAGATTCTGGCCTATGTTGGCGATGGTGGCCTTGGACAAGGCGATGGCATTGGGTATGCCGCCCATGTCGCCCGACATCAGCACCACATCGGCCGCTTCGATGGCGATATCGGTGCCGGTTCCGATGGCCATGCCCACGTCGGCCTCGGCCAGGGCGGGCGCGTCGTTGATGCCGTCGCCCACGAAAGCCAGCAGGCCGTACTCTTGCTTGAGCCGCTTCACGGCCTGGACCTTGCCTTCGGGCAGCACTTCGGCCACCACCTCGTCTATGCCCAGCTTGCGCGCGATCGCTTCGCCCGTGCGGCGATTGTCGCCGGTGATCATGGCCACCTTCAAGCCCAGTTCGTGCAGCGCCCGGATGGCGGCCCCCGTGGTTTCCTTGATGGGATCGGACACGGCCATCATGGCGGCCAGCCTGCCGTCCACCGCCGCATACAGGGGGGTCTTGCCCTCGTCGGCCAGGCGCTGCGCCGCGTCCGCGAAAACGTCCACGTCCAGGCCCAGCTTGCGCATATAGCGATCGGCGCCGACCTGAATCGGCCGGCCCGCCACGCGGGCAGACACGCCGTGGCCCGTCACGGACTCGAAACCTTCCAGCGCACCCAAACTCAAGCCATCGGCCTGGGCCGCCACAACGATGGCGCGCGCAATGGGATGCTCGGACTTGGACTCGACGGCGGCAACCGCGGCCAGCACATCGGGCCGCTGGAAGCCTTCCGCCAGCACCAGGTCGGTCAGCTCGGGCTTGCCCTTGGTAAGCGTGCCGGTCTTGTCGACCGCGACCACGCGCACTTCCTTGAGCGTCTGCAAGGCTTCGCCCTTGCGAAACAGTACGCCCATTTGTGCCGCCCTGCCCGTGCCGACCATGATGGACGTGGGCGTGGCCAAGCCCATGGCACAGGGACAGGCGATGATCAGCACGGCCACGGCATTGACCAGGGCGAAGGTCAGCGCGGGCGAAGGGCCCAGCACCAGCCAGACGATGAAGGTAAGCGCGGCTGCAACCATGACGGCGGGCACGAACCACATGGTGATCCGGTCCACCAGGGCCTGTATGGGCAGCTTCGAGGCTTGCGCCTGCTCGACCATGCGTATGATCTGCGACAGCACGGTATCGCCGCCGACTTTGGTGGCGCGTAACATCAAGGCGCCGGTCTGGTTAACCGTGCCGCCGGTCAGCGCCGAGCCGGGACGTTTTTCCACGGGCACGGGCTCACCGCTGATCATGGACTCGTCCACAAAGCTGCCGCCTTCCACGACCTGGCCGTCGACGGGCACGCGCTCGCCAGGGCGCAGTTCCAGCAAGTCGCCCGCCCTGACCTCTTCGATGGGCACTTCAGTGATTTTCCCGTCGCGCGACACCCGCGCGCTGCGGGCTTGCAGGCTGACCAGGCGCTGGATGGCCTCGGACGTGCGGCCCTTGGCCCTGGCCTCCAGATAGCGGCCCAGCAGTATCAGGGTGACGATGACGGCCGCCGCCTCGTAGTAGACATTGACGGTGCCGGCCGGCAGCAGCCCGGGCAGGAAAGTGGCCACCACCGAATAGGCATAGGCGGCCCCCGCGCCCACGGCGACCAGGGCGTTCATATCGGGCGCCCGGCGCAGCAAGGCGGGAATTCCGCTGGTAAAGAAGCGTCGGCCCGGAAACAGCAGCGCCAGCGAGGTCAGGATGAATTGCAGTTGCCAATTCACCTGCCGGCCTATGGTTTGCTCGATGAAATGATGGAAAGCGGGCAGCAGGTGCGAACCCATTTCCAGGATGAACACAGGCAAGGCCAAGGCCAGGGCCAGCAAGACATCGCGGCGCAGCCGCGCCTGTTCGTCGGCATGGCGGGCCGATAGCTCGTCCGCGGCCTTGCCGCCGTCGCTGACGACGGAAGCCTGGTAGCCGACCTTTTTGACGGCCTCCAGCAATTGTTCGGCGGGCACGCCCTGCTGGATTTCCACTTGCGCGCGCTCGGTCGCCAGGTTGACGCTGGCCTGCGTAACGCCGGGTACGGCGGCCAGCGCCCGCTCGACGCGCCCGACGCAGGAAGCGCAGCTCATGCCGCTAACGGATAGATCAAGTGTGGACATTTTGTATGGGTCCCTGAACGTGGTTGGCAGCCACCGGCTGCGGATCAGGATTCAATGTAAACCTTACCATCATGGTAAGGTCAACACCCATGGAAATACAAGTGCGGGCCGGGCTCACGCACTCATGCCGGCCGCGTTCATGATCAGGCGCAAGGCATAGGCCGCCACGGCCAGGACGGCGACCCCGGCGGCCCAGATGCCCACCAGCCACGCAATGCGTCGGCTCCACGAGGGGCGGCTTGCGGATGGGCCGGCTTTCATCAGTGATAGCCCTCGCCGGCCACGACTTTCCCGCGAAACACGTAGTAGGACCAGGTCGTGTAGGCGAGGATGAGCGGCACGATGAGCAAGGCGCCGATCAGCGCGAAGCCTTGGCTTTGCGGCGGCCCCGAGGCCTCCCAGATCGAGATATCGGGGGGAACGATGTTGGGCCAGATGCTGATGCCCAGCCCGCTGTAGCCCAGAAAGATCAGGGCCAGGGTAAGCAGGAAAGGCGTGGCGTGCGGATCCTTGCTCAAGGAGCGCAGCAAATAATAGCCGGCCAGCAGCACCAGCAACGGAACCGGCGCGAACCAGAACATATTGGGCAGGCTGAACCAGCGCTGGGCGATGGCCTCGTGGGTAAGCGGGGTCCAGATGCTGATGACGGCGATGACGCCCAACATGGCCAAGGCCAGGGGCCGCGCCAAACGGCGCATGCGCTCATGCAGTCCGCCATGGGTCTTGAGTATCAGCCAGGTGCAGCCCAGCAAGGCATAGGCGATGATCAAGCCCAGGCCGGTAAACATGGAGAACGGCGTGATCCAGTCCAGCGCCCCGCCGGCATAGGCGCGGTCGGCGACTGGCAAGCCGTGTATATAGGCCCCCAGGGTCGCGCCCTGGAAGAAGGTGGCTGCAATCGAACCGAAGATAAAGGCCTTGTCCCACCAATGCCTGCCCGTTTCATGGGCCTTGAAGCGGAACTCGAAAGCCACCCCGCGAAAGATCAGGCCCAACAGCATGAAGACCAGGGGCAGCATGAAAGCGCTGAGTATCACCGAATAAGCCAAGGGAAAGGCGGCCATCAGTCCCGCTCCGCCCAGCACCAGCCAGGTCTCGTTGCCATCCCAGACGGGCGCCACGGTGTTCATCATGACGTCCCTGTCTTCCTTGTGCGGAAAGAAGGGAAACAATATGCCTATGCCCAGGTCGAAGCCGTCCATCACGACATACATCAATATGCCGAAGAGAATCACGACGGCCCATGGCAGTGCCAGATCGATATCCATGGTGCTCACTCCCCTTGCGCGCGGCCCGATGCCGCAATGTCGTCCGCGCCGGCGGAGAACGGCCGGCTGGGTGTCTGCGCCTTGCCGGGTCCGCCTTGCGGAGGCGGTTCGTCATGCGGCCCCCGGCCTATGAGCCGCAGGATATAAAGGGCGCCGGCGCCGAACACAATGAAATAGACAACGACGAAAAGGGCCAGCGTCACGCCCATTTCCAGCGCGCCATGCTGGCTGACGCCGTCGGCCGTTCGCATTACCCCATAGACCAGCCAGGGCTGCCGGCCGATCTCGGTGGTGAACCAGCCGGCAAGCATGGCCGCCAGTCCGGCCGGCCCCATGTACAGAGTGAACCGCAGCAAAGGCATGGATGAATACAGGCGGCCTTGCCGACGCGCCCAGGCGGCCCAGAACGCCAGCCCCATCATCAGCAGGCCCAGGCCGACCATGACGCGAAAGGACCAGAACACCACGGTTGAATTGGGCCTGTCCTCGGGCGGGAACTCCTTCAGGCCCGCGAACTGGCCGTTCCAGCTATGGGTAAGGATCAGGCTGCCCAAGTGGGGGATCTCCAGCGCGAAATGATTTTTTTCCCGCGCCATGTCGGGCCAGCCCACCAGCGTCAGCGGCACGCCCTCGCCGGGCTTGTTTTCCCAATGCCCTTCAATGGCGGCGATCTTGGCCGGCTGATGCTTCAGCGTGTTCAAGCCGTGCATGTCGCCCACCACGGCTTGCAGGGGCGCCACCAGCAAAAGCATCCACATGGCCATGGACAGCATGGCGCGTATGGCCGGCGTATCGTGGCGGCGGCGCAGATGCCAGGCCGCCGATGCGGCCACGATAAGCGCCGTCACCAGGAAGGCGGCCAGGCCCATGTGCACCAGCCGGTAGGGAAAGGAGGGGTTGAAAATGACCGCCAGCCAATCGGTGGGAACGGCCTGCCCATTAATGATTTCGTAGCCGGCCGGGGTCTGCATCCAGCTGTTGGAGGCCAGTATCCAGGTGGCCGACAGCAAGGTCCCCAATGCGACCATGATGGTCGCAAAGAAATGCAGCCCCGGCCCCACCCGTGTCCAGCCGAACAGCATGACGCCCAGGAAGCCGGCTTCAAGAAAGAAGGCCGTCAGGACTTCATAGGCCAGCAGAGGACCGGTGATGCCGCCGGCGAAATCGGAAAAATAGCTCCAGTTGGTGCCGAATTGATAAGCCATGACCAGGCCCGACACCACGCCCATCCCGAAATTGACCGCGAAGATCTTGATCCAGTACAGATACAGCTCCCGGTAGACGGGATCGCCGGTCTTCAGCCAGCAGCCCTCCAGCACAGCCAGGTAGCTGGCCAGGCCTATGGTGATGGCCGGAAAAATGATGTGGAAGGCGATGGTGAAACCGAACTGGATCCGGGCCAGCATCAATGCATCGAACTCCATGCCGCGCTCCTTGTTGTTGCCGCGACGGCGCCGGTCGCCGGACACAGGAAAAAACCACTTTACATGAAGCAGCCGGCCGGCGTAAACGGATAATTTCCGGGCATGAGGCTTGCTGCATGGGGCTTCCTACAAACCACCGGGAGAATATCCATGTTGCGCAAGACCAGCAGCCTGAAAGGCTATGCAATTCAAGCCACGGACGATGAGCTTGGCAGTGTCAGGGACGTGTACTTCGACGACGAGCAATGGGGCATCCGCTATCTGGTAGTGGAAACCGGCAGTTGGCTGTCCAAGCGCAGCGTGCTGATCTCCCCCTATTCCATAAAGGGCGTCGACGAGATCGAAGAAGCCGTGCATGTCGCGCTGAGCCGGGACCAGGTTGCCAACAGCCCGGACATCGATACGCATCAGCCCGTTTCCCGGCAATTGGAAGGGGAGTTTTCACAGTACTACGGCTTCCGCAATTACTGGGGCGGTCCCTACTTGTGGGGAGTGGGCGCCTACCCCGTCTACCCCACGCCCGAATCGGGTACGGTGCCGCCCCCCGAGCTACGCCCCGATTCGGTCGCGGAGCGCGCCGCCGACCGGCCCGAGGACGTGCATCTGCGCAGTTGCAAGGATGTCACCGGCTACCATATTGCCGGCACCGACGACGAGATCGGCCATGTCGAGGACTTCATCTGCGACGACGAAGACTGGGCGATTCGCTATCTGCTCGTCGATACGCGCAACTGGTGGCCCGGAGGCAAGAAGGTGCTGCTTGCGACGCACTGGATAGATCGCATCGATTGGACCGACTCCACAGTCAACGTGGGGTTGACCCGCGAACAGATCAAGGACAGCCCCGAATACGATGAGAGCCTGCCGCTGGATCGCGACTACGAGACACGGCTGCACCGCTACTACGGCCGGCGGGTCTACTGGGATTAAGGCAGATGGGCGGCCAGTGTCGGGGCGGCCGGTACACTGGCCTGCAGCGTCGCCGCGAAGGGGAAGGACGTTCCGCCTTGGGCGGGCGGCGGTTCGAGCACCGTGGCCGCGCCCCACGCCCCGCCGCTACGCGCGCGCAGCCAATAGGCCTGCCTGTCCTGCGCGGCGCGGGCCGCAACATGCAGCACGCCGTCCCGCGCGTACAAGGAAGGGGTGGAGGCTATCCCTTCGCCGATGCGCACCGCTCTCCCCTCCTCCACCAACCATAAGCTGTGTTCGACCTCGTTGAGCGCGGCGGCAAGCACCTTGCCGTGTTCGTTCAGACTGGTCGTCGGCTGACCGGAGTATGCAAACCCCATGTCCGTGATCGCCCGCCAAGGGCCATGCACGGAGCCGGGTGCGCTCTGCCTGGTGACCAGCAGGTGCTTGCTGGCCTTGTCTCGCAGAAACAGCTCGATCAGCCCATCGGCATTGCGCAAGGCGGCCAGGCCGCCGGCGGCGGGCGGCAAAGGCAGGCGCAGCCAGGG
>JBARWC010000041.1:0-5609 GCA_049646585.1 Burkholderiaceae bacterium
GCGCCAGGCCGCCGGCTTGCAACTGCCGCCAGCCGACTGCGCCCCCGACGCCGACATCGACGTCCCGCCCGCCGCGGCGGCGCGGCGCCCCTACTTCTGTTCGGGCTGTCCGCACAACACCTCCACCAAGGTGCCCGAAGGCAGCCAGGCGCTGGCCGGCGTCGGCTGCCACTACATGGCGACCTGGATGGATCGCGAGACCAGCGGGCTGACCCAGATGGGCGGGGAAGGCGACGACTGGATAGGCCTGTCGCGCTACACGCGCATGCCCCACGTCTTCCAGAACATGGGCGAAGGCACGTACTTCCATTCCGGCTACCTGGCCATCCGGCAGGCCGTCGCGGCCAAGGCCAACATCACCTACAAGATTCTGTTCAACGACGCGGTGGCCATGACCGGAGGCCAGCCGGTGGACGGCACGCTGTCGGTGCCGCAGATCTGCCAGCAAATGCTGGGCGAGGGCGTGCAACGCGTCGTCGTGACCACCGACGAGCCCGACAAATACCGTGGCGTGCGCCTGGCCGAAGGCGTGACCGTGCACGAGCGGCACGAGCTGGACGCCCTGCAGCGCGAGCTGCGCGAAATACCCGGCGTAACCGTCCTGATCCACGACCAGGTCTGCGCCGCCGAAAAACGCCGGCGCCGCAAGAAGAACGCCTTTCCCGATCCGGCGCGACGCCTCTTCATCAACACCGCCGTATGCGAAGGCTGCGGCGATTGCGGCACCCAATCCAACTGCCTGTCGCTGGTTCCGGTGGAAACCCCCTTCGGCCGCAAGCGGGCCATAGAGCAATCCAGTTGCAACAAGGATTATTCCTGCGTCGACGGCTTCTGCCCCAGCTTCGTCTCGGTCATGGGCGGAACGCCGCGCAAGGCCGCCAGCGCCGCAGCGGCCGGCCGGCGGCGCCTGGACGATCTGATCGCGCAGTTGCCGGCCCCGACGTTCACCGAAAGCAAGGGCGACTGCAATATATTAGTGGCCGGCATAGGCGGCACCGGGGTGGTCACCGTCGGCGCCATCCTGGCTATGGCCGCCCACCTGGAAGGCCGCGCGGCCTCGGTGCTGGACATCACCGGCCTGGCGCAAAAAGGCGGTGCCGTCATCAGCCATATACGGCTGTCCGACAGCGCCGCATCCACCGGCGCCGTGCGCATCGACGCGGGTCAGGCCGATGTGGCCATACTGTGCGACAGCGCCGCCGCGGCCAAACCCGAAACCTTGCGGGCCCTGCGCCAGGGACACAGCCGGGCCATCATCAACACCTACTTGGCGCCCACCTCGGAATTCACGCGGGACCCGCAGGCCGACCTGGACCCCGGTTCCTTGATTGAAGTCCTGCGCAAGGCCGCCGGCGCCGCCAACACCCGGGAGCTGGATGCCCACGAATTGGCCACGCGCTATTTCGGCGACAGCATACTGGCCAATATGCTGATGCTGGGCTGTGCCTGGCAAGGCGGCGGCATCCCCCTAAGCGAGGACGCCATCCTGCATGCGCTGGTCCTGAACGGAGTGGCGGTGGGGGCCAACCAGGAAGCCTTCCGCCTGGGCCGGCTGGCCGCCGTCCAGCCGCAAGCGCTGCGGCCCGCCGCCGTGGAAAAGCCCGTGATCATCCACATGCCCGAATCGCTGGACGCGATAGTGGAGCGCTGCCGCGCGGCGCTGGTCGCCTACCAGGACGAAGGCTACGCCCGCCGCTACACCGAGCTGGTCGACAAGGTACTGACGGCGGAGCGCAGCCTGCATCCGGATGGCCGGCCGCGCCTGGCCGCCCGGGTCGCGGTGTCGCTGCACAAGCTCATGGCCTACAAGGACGAATACGAGGTGGCTCGCCTGTACACCAACGGCGACTTCCGGAAAGAATTGGACCAGGCCTTCGAGGGCGATTACACCCTGCGCTTTCACCTGGCCCCGCCACTGCTGGCGCGACGCGATCCCCGCAGCGGGGTGCCGCGCAAGATGACCTTCGGCCCCAAAATGGAAACCGCCTTCCGCCTGCTGGCCCGCTGCAAGCGGCTGCGGGGCACTTGGCTGGACGTATTCTCGTACAGCGGCGAGCGCAAAATGGAGCGCCAGCTCATCGTCGAATACCGGCAGGCCGTCCTGGCCATGCTGGAGAACCTGAACGAAGACAACTTCCCCCTGGCGCTGGAACTGGCGGAGCTGCCGCAAACCATCCGGGGCTTCGGGCACGTCAAACTGGCCAATGTGCGGGCTTACCGGGAAAAGCTGGCCCGCCTGCTGGCCGACCACGACCGCCCTGTCATGAAAGTTAACAATATTTTTTTCCGGGCCCAGGCCTGAGTGCCGAACCGCGCCAGGCCAAGCCCGCCGGGACCTGGCCTGGCCGGGCTCCGGTTTTTTGACCCCGCAAGGCCAGAAAAAATAAAAAATCAAGCCCTTGCTTCGTCTTTATTCGCTCACTACAATTAGTGTTCTATAAAAACAAGACCACAACATATTGTGGTTTAATCCCCAAAAAACAATATTCATGCAACATGCCGCGCCTTGCTGCGCGGCATGTGTTTCATCCACGCAGATAACGCTGTTCAACGTGCATCAACCCGTACGTTTTCTTGCCCAGGAGCATTCATGCAAAGCACACAGATCGCTGATTCCAGGCCCGCCGCCGCCCCTCGCGCCGCACCCGCCTCCGCCACGCCCGACAGCGGCGGCCAATGGGAAAACTTCCACATCATCCGGCGCAACGGCGCGGTCGTGGGCTTCGAGCCCGGCAAGATCGCCATCGCCATGACCAAGGCTTTCCTGGCGGTCAACGGCGGCCAGGGCGCCGCATCGGCCCGTATCCGCGAACTGGTCGAGAACCTGACCGCCCAGGCCGTCAATGCGCTGGTGCGCAACCGCCCCAGCGGCGGCACCTTCCATATAGAAGAGATCCAGGACCAGGTCGAACTGGCCCTGATGCGCTCCGGCCAGCATGACGTCGCCCGCGCCTACGTGCTGTACCGCGAAAAGCGCTCGCAAGAGCGCGCCCGCAGCGTGCCGGCCCAACCCGCCGCCGAACAAAGCACCCTGAACGTCACCGACAACGGCATCAAGCGCCCCCTGGACCTGGCCATGCTGCGCGCCACCATCGCCGAAGCCGGCGAGAACCTGCCGCATGCCGTCGACACCGACGCCATCCTGAAGGAAACCGTCAAGAACCTGTACGACGGCATCCCCGTCGACGAGGTTTTCAAGTCCGCCATCCTGTCGGCCCGCGCCATGGTCGAAACCGACCCGTCGTACAGCCAGGTCACCGCCCGCCTGCTGCTGCACACGATCCGCAAGGAAGTCCTGGGCGAGGAAGTCTCCCAGACCGAGATGCGCACCCGCTACGGCGAATACTTCCCCCACTTCATCAAGACCGGCATCGAGGGCGGCCTGCTCGACGAAAAGCTGTCCCAGTACGACCTGCCCAAGCTGGGCGCCGCCCTGAAGTCCGAGCGCGACCAGCAGTTCAACTACCTGGGCCTGCAAACCCTGTACGACCGCTACTTCCTGCACCTGCGCGGCCGCCGCATCGAGCTGCCGCAAATCTTTTTCATGCGCGTCGCCATGGGCCTGGCGCTTAACGAAATTGACCGTGAAGCGCGCGCCATCGAATTCTACGAAGTGCTGTCGTCCTTCGACTTCATGAGCTCCACGCCCACTCTGTTCAACTCGGGCACCCTGCACTCGCAACTGTCGTCCTGCTACCTCACGACCGTGTCCGACGACCTGGCCGGCATCTACGACGCCATCAAGGAAAACGCGCTGCTGGCCAAGTACGCCGGCGGCCTGGGCAACGACTGGACGCCCGTGCGCGCCCTGCGCAGCCACATCAAGGGCACCAACGGCGAAAGCCAGGGCGTCGTTCCCTTCCTGAAAGTGGTCAACGACACCGCCGTCGCGGTCAACCAGGGTGGCAAGCGCAAGGGCGCGGTCTGCGCCTACCTGGAAAGCTGGCACCTGGACATCGAGGAATTCCTGGAACTGCGCAAGAACACCGGCGACGAGCGCCGCCGCACGCACGACATGAACACCGCCAACTGGATCCCCGACCTGTTCATGAAGCGCGTCATGGAGAACGGCGAATGGACCCTGTTCTCGCCGTCCGACGCCCCCGACCTGCACGACAAGTACGGCCGCGACTTCGAAGCCGCCTACCTGGGCTACGAAGACAAGGTGGCGCGCGGCGAAATGCCCCTGTACAAGAAGATCCCCGCCATGTCGCTGTGGCGCAAGATGCTGTCCATGCTGTTCGAAACCGGCCACCCCTGGATCACCTTCAAGGATCCTTGCAACATCCGTTCGCCGCAGCAGCACGTCGGCGTGGTTCACAGCTCCAACCTGTGCACCGAGATCACGCTCAACACCAACGATTCCGAAATCGCCGTCTGCAACCTGGGTTCGGTCAACCTGGCCGCCCACCTGAAGCAGGACGCCAGCGGCCAGTACGTCCTTGACCACGAAAAGCTCGAGCGCACCATTACCATTGCCATGCGCATGCTCGACAACGTCATCGACATCAACTACTACGCCGTGCCCAAGGCCCGCAATTCCAACGTGCGCCACCGTCCGGTCGGCATGGGCGTGATGGGCTTCCAGGACTGCCTGCACATGATGCGCGTGCCGTTCGCCTCCGACGCCGCCGTCGAGTTCTCCGACCGCTCCATGGAAGCCACCTGCTATTACGCCTACTGGGCGTCCAGCAAGCTGGCGGCCGAACGCGGCCACTACGCCAGCTTCAAGGGTTCGCTGTGGGATCGCGGCATCCTGCCGCAAGACACACTGGCCCTGCTGCGCGAAGAACGTGGCGGCTACGTCGAGGTCGACGACAGCAGCACCCTGGACTGGGACTCGCTGCGCGCCCACATCGCCCAGCATGGCATGCGCAACTCCAATTGCGTGGCCATCGCCCCCACCGCCACCATCTCGAACATCATCGGCGTCTCGCCGTGCATCGAGCCCCACTATCGCAACCTGTACGTCAAGTCCAACCTGTCGGGCGAGTTCACCGTGGTCAACGATTCGCTGGTGCGCGACCTGAAGGAACGCAATCTGTGGGATGAAGTCATGGTCGCCGACCTGAAGTACTTCGACGGCAGCCTGGCGCGCATCGACCGCATTCCCGACGACCTGCGCAAGCTCTACGCCACCGCCTTCGAAATCGATCCCACCTGGGTGGTCGAGTGCGCGGCACGACGCTCCAAATGGATAGACCAGGCGCAATCGCTCAACATCTTCATGTCCGGCGTATCGGGCAAGAAGCTGGACGACATCTACAAGCTGGCCTGGGTGCGCGGCCTGAAGACCACTTACTACCTGCGCTCCACCGGCGCGACCAACGCCGAGAAGTCCACCGGCCGCGGCGGCGAGCTCAATGCCGTTTCCATGGGCGAGTCCAGCCCCGTCGCCGCTGCCGCCTCGGCCGCGCCCACGGTCGCGGCCCTGCCGGAAGCGGAAGTCGTGGGCGCCGTATGCACCATGCGCCCCGGCGACGAAGGCTTCGAAGAATGCGAAGCTTGCCAGTAACCAGATATAGGAAATCATCATGCTGAATTGGGAAGACACCCCGGCCGTATCGACCGGCTCCACGGCGGCCGGCGCTCCGGCGGCCGGCACCCCG
>JBARWC010000042.1:0-37426 GCA_049646585.1 Burkholderiaceae bacterium
TGTCCGGCCTGCAAAAGAACGAACAAGGCCAGATAAGCCGGTTCAGCCAGGACGGCTGGCGCGTGCAGCTGTCGCGCTACGACAGCCAGGGTCCGGCTTTACTGCAAATGAACCGCAACGACCCCGAACGCCGCATCAACGTGCGGCTGGTGATCGATAACTAGATGGCTTTGTACGATGTGCCGGCGCCGGCCAAGATCAATCTCTTCCTGCACGTTACGGGCCGTCGCGACGACGGTTATCACCTGTTGCAGACGGCCTTTCGCTTCATCGGCCTGTACGACACCCTGAATTTCGACCTGCGCCGCGACGGGCGGATTACGCGCGAGGGCGCGAGCCTGGACGGCCTGGCGCAGGATGACGACCTGGTGGTGCGTGCCGCCAGAGCGCTGCAGAAGGCGACCGGCACGCCGCTGGGCGCGCAGATCAGCTATCGCAAAAGCATTCCTTCGGGCGGGGGGCTGGGCGGCGGATCCAGTGATGCCGCCTCGACGCTGATCGCCCTGAATCGTTTGTGGCAGGCCGGCCTGAGCCGCCAGGATCTCATGCGGCTGGCCCTGCCGCTGGGGGCGGACGTGCCCGTCTTTGTGTACGGCCAGCCGGCTTGCGCCGAAGGGGTGGGCGAGATACTGTCCCCGCTTGAGCTACCCGAGCGTGCCTACCTTGTGGTGCAGCCGCCGCAAAGCGTCCCCACCGCAGGCATATTTTCCTCGCCCCATTTGACAAGAAATTCGCCTTACGTCAAAATGTCGGTCTTTGCTGATTGGCAAAAAAACAATGCGCCCGATAACGGTTTTTTCAAGAACGGTTTTTTTGGGCGCAACGACCTGGAATCGGTTGTTTTTACGGATTATCCGCGTGTCGGGGCAGCGCAGCGCTGGCTTGATCAACACGGGTTAAGCGCAAGAATGAGCGGCTCGGGTTCTTGTCTTTTTGCAGAGTTTGCAACGCTGGAACAAGCGGTACTGTGCCAGCGGCAAATTATCGGTAAAATAACTTGTCGTGAAAGCGACAGCGCAGCGGTCATTCAAAACGCCTGGGCCTGCCCGGGGTTGATGGACCATCCGCTACGAAGCTGGATAAGCAGTTGAAATTGGGGAATCGCCAAGCTGGTTAAGGCACTGGATTTTGATTCCAGCATGCGAAGGTTCGAATCCTTCTTCCCCAGCCACTTTTTCAAGCCAACAGGCTTGCAGTTAACGTAAAGCTGTTGAGTCGGCCCCAAACGGCGGTGCTGGTCAACAGCTTTGTTGTTTAACGCTACGCAATCTACCTTCCGCCATGGCACACGACAGATTCATGATTTTTACCGGCACGGCTAACACTCGTTTAGCGGTCGATGTTGCAAATCACCTTGACATGTCGCTGGGAAAAATGACCGTCGGTCGTTTTTCAGATGGTGAAGTCATGGTGGAAATCAATGAAAATGTGCGTGGCAAAGACGTTTTCGTGCTTCAGCCCACCTGCGCGCCGACCAATGACAACCTGATGGAAATCATGGTCATGGTCGATGCCTTGCGCCGTGCCTCGGCTGGCAAGATAACCGCCGCCATTCCTTATTTCGGCTATGCTCGCCAAGACCGTCGCCCGCGCTCCGCGCGGGTTTCCATTTCGGCCAAGGTGGTTGCCAATATGCTGCAGGTGGTGGGCGTGGACCGCGTCATGACCATGGACCTGCACGCCGACCAGATCCAGGGCTTTTTCGACATCCCGGTCGACAACGTCTATGCCGGCCCCATATTGCTGGGCGACATCTGGCGCCGCAATTATCAGAACCTGGTCGTGGTGTCGCCTGATATCGGAGGCGTGGTGCGCGCCCGGGCGCTGGCCAAGCAACTGGAAGCCGACCTGGCCATCATCGACAAGCGCCGTCCGCGCGCCAATGTGTCGGAAGTCATGAACATCATCGGCGAGGTCGATGGCCGCACCTGCATCATCATGGACGACATGGTTGATACCGCCGGCACGCTGTGCAAGGCCGCCCAGGCGCTGAAAGAGCGCGGCGCCGGCGCCGTGTACGCCTATTGCACGCACCCCGTCCTGTCCGGCGGCGCCGTGCAGCGCATCGTCGAGTCCGAGCTCGACGAGCTTGTCGTCACCGACACCATTCCGCTTTCGGAAGCGGCGCGCAGCTGCGGCAAGATACGCCAGTTGTCCTGCGCATCGCTGCTGGGCGAAACCATATTACGTATTTCCAACGCCGAATCGGTCAGTTCCCTGTTCGTCGATTAAGCATACCGTTGCCCGCTGGTCGCGGCGGGCAGCAGTCGTTCGCGGCACATGGGTGTCGCGTTTACCAACAGGGCCAGCGCCACCCGCGAGGGGGCAAAAGCCCAAAGCAATCTGGAGTTTTCCATGCAATTCAACGCCACTTCGCGTAGCGATAAAGGTACGAGTGCGAGCCGCCGCCTGCGCCACGCTGGCCGTGTTCCCGCCATTGTGTACGGCGGCGCCGCCGATCCCCTGAGCATCGAGCTCGACCACAACGAAATCTACCATGCCCTGCGCAAGGAAGAGTTCCACGCCTCCATCCTCGACATGCAGCTCGACGGCAAGAAGGGCGATCAGGTCCTGCTGCGCGCCGTGCAATGGCACCCCTACAAGCAGCAAGTCCTGCACGTGGACTTCCAGCGCGTCGATGCCTCTCAGGCCATCACGACCAAGGTTCCCCTGCACTTCATCAATGGCGATATTTCGCCGGCCGTCAAGACCAGCGGCCAGATCATCAGCCACGTCGTGACTGAACTCGAAGTCACCTGCCTGCCCGCCAATCTGCCCAAGTTCATCGAAGTGGACCTGGCTGGCCTGACCGGCGGCGCCAATGTGTACCTGTCGGAAATCACCCTGCCCAAGGGCGTGGCCCATACGGTTCACGGCGCCGAAGGCGACCTGGTTCTGGCTGCCGCCCTGGCGCAGCGCGGTGCCACCGAAGGCGGCGATGACGCTGCCGCCGAAGGCGCCGACGCTCCCGCCAAGGAGTAAGGCCCACAACGGACGGGCAAGCCCGCCATTGCGGCGCGCACCCGTTCCGACCAAACCCCTGCCTGGCCCCAAGCCGGCGGGGGTTTTTCTTGTGTAGACTCTGGACTATGACTCAACCTCCCGTCCGCCTGATCATAGGCTTGGGCAACCCCGGCCCCGAATACGAAACCACCCGTCACAATGCGGGGTTCTGGCTGGCCGACCATCTGGCCGACGACCTGAAGGCCGGCTTTACCCTGGAAAAGGCCTTCTCGGCCTGGGTGGCCAAGGCGCGTTTCGAGGGCGAAGCGGTCATCATCGCCAAGCCGAACACCTATATGAACCGTTCGGGGCAGGCGGCAGGCGCATTGATGCGTTTCTACAAGCTGATTCCCGAGCAGGTGCTGGTGTTGCACGACGAGCTCGACCTTCTCCCGGGCAACGTCAAGCTCAAGCGCGGCGGAGGCCACGCCGGCCACAACGGGCTGCGCGACATCCAGGCGGCTTTTTCCAGCCCCGAGTTCTGGCGCTTGCGGCTGGGCATAGGCCATCCCCGCACGCTGGGCCTGGCACAGCAGGTGGCAGCCTTCGTGCTGAACCCGCCGCGCCGCGAAGAGCTGAAAGAAATCGAAGCCGTCATAGACCGCTGCCGGGCCGTCATGCCCGCTTTGCTGCGCGGCGAATTCACCCAGGCCACCAACCAGTTGCACGAGGCCAATCGTGGCTGATGCCTTGCCGGCCGCGGGGGCGCAAGCCACGGGGCTGCGCTTTCGCGACGAACTGCGCGATTTTTTTCATTTCATCTTCAAACCCCGGCTCGGGCCCAGGCTGCCCGGCCGTCATGCCGTCAGCGGCTGGTGGGAGGACTGGTTTCCGGCCCTGTCGCTGGGGCGCTTGCTGAAATGGGCCTTCTTCCTGTGGGCCGTCAACCTGGTTTTCCTGGGACCCATCGCCGTGGCGGCGGCGGGGGCGGCCGGCGCCACCCACAGGCTGGATCTGAACAACGTGCCTTGGATGCAGGCCCTGCTATGGGCGCCCATCGTCGAGGAATTGGTCTTTCGCTACAGCTTGCGCCGCATAGGCCAGGCCTGGTGGCTGTTGCCCGCCGCTGTGGCTGCCATGTTGATGGGAGGGCAGTGGCCCGGCATCTTGCTGCTGACCGGCATGCTGGTCGTATGCTGGCTGCCTTACATGGCCGCCTTGCCCTATACCCGCAAGCCGCTGCCCTGGCGCTATCGCCTGCTGTATCGACGCTGTTTTCCCTGGGCCTTCCACTTGGCGTCGCTGGCGTTCGCCGCCGTGCATCTGTATAACTTCAATCTGCATCAGACGCCGCCATGGCTGTTGCCCTTGCTGGTACTGCCGCAATGGCTGACCGGGCTGGTGCTGGGCTGGCTGCGCGTCAGGCGCGGCATCGGCGCATCCATGCTGTTGCATGGCCTGTTCAATGGCGGCCCCTTGCTGGTTGTGTGGCTGGTGCTGAGGATGGCGCCGGAACTGGCGGCGTAGGGACGGCGCAAGTGACGAAATGGCACGGGGCTCTTGGCCATGGCCGGAGAAAAGTCCGGGGCCGCTTCGTTCAGCGGCTCAAACCACTACAATAGCTTCTTTTTATCGCTGCTTTTTGGCTTTTCATCTTTATATCTCAGGACTCTCATGGCTTTGCAATGTGGCATCGTTGGCCTGCCCAACGTCGGAAAATCAACCCTGTTCAATGCCTTGACCAAGGCAGGCATCGCCGCCGAGAACTACCCCTTCTGCACCATAGAGCCCAATGTGGGCGTCGTTGAAGTCCCCGACAGCCGCCTGGCCTCGCTGGCCGAGATCGTCAAGCCCGAGCGCATCCTGCCCGCCGTCGTCGAGTTCGTCGACATCGCCGGCCTGGTGGCGGGCGCGTCCAAGGGCGAAGGCCTGGGTAACCAGTTCCTGGCCAATATTCGCGAAACCGATGCCATCGTGCACGTGGTGCGCTGCTTCGAAGACGAGAACGTCATCCACGTGGCCGGCCGCATCGACCCCATTTCCGACATTGAGGTCATCAATACCGAACTGGCCCTGGCCGACCTGGCCTCCGCCGAAAAAGCCCTGTTGCGCCATCAGAAGACCGCGCGCGCCGGCGACAAGGAAGCCATCAAGATGGTGGCCCTGCTGGAAAAAATCATCCCCGTCCTGAACGAAGCGCGGCCCGTGCGCTCGCTGAACCTGGACGAAGACGACCTGGCCCTGATCAAGCCCTTCTGCTTCATCACCGCCAAGCGCTGCATGTATGTGGCCAACGTCAAGGAAGACGGCTTCGAAAACAACGAACACCTGGCCGCCGTGCAGAAGTACGCCCAGGCCGAGAACGCGCCGGTGGTGGCCGTGTGCGCCGCCGTCGAAGCCGAAATCGCCGAGCTGGACGACGAAGACAAGACCGTGTTCCTGGCCGACATGGGCATGGACGAACCCGGCCTGAACCGCGTCATCCGCGCGGCATACAGCTTGTTGGGCCTGCAGACCTACTTCACCGCCGGCGTCAAGGAAGTGCGCGCCTGGACCATACACATCGGCGACACCGCACCCAAGGCCGCCGGCGTCATCCACACCGACTTCGAACGCGGCTTCATCCGCGCCCAGACCATAGCCTACGACGACTACATCGCCTGCAAGGGCGAGCAGGGCGCCAAGGAAGCCGGCAAGATGCGGGCCGAAGGGAAGGAGTACGTGGTGAAGGACGGGGACGTGTTGAACTTTTTGTTCAACGTGTGATGGGCGTCTGATTCACTTGAACCATGCCAGGTGATTCCATGTGCTTGCACTGAGCCGTCGGAAATAATCAGAACCTGTGCATCAAGCCGCACCCCAAAAAGTTGGATGTGAATTGCACCCCAGAAGTTGGACATCAAGTTTCAAACTTTTGGGGTGTTTTTCGTGGCGAGGCGCTTCACCCATAGTCGTTACGACATGATGTGTTGATTGAATTGGCTTATATCGACATGTTTTGGGAATATGTCGATGGCATGTACATGACTTCGCTTCGTGTCGATTAATTCGTTTTTTTTCGACACGAACTAACCATATGTCGATGGCAGGTACATCTGTCTAAAACATGTCTAAAAAAGCGAAAACAATCGATACTATAAGTGTATTTGGCTAAAATCCAACGATTCTTCGACATTTTTTCACGCTTTGCCGAGGTTCACCCATGTTCAACTCCCAAGTTCCGTACAACGATCTGCCGCGTTTGCCGCCTAAGGTTGATATTGAGTCCAAGGCTATTTTGAAGGCTTGCATCAAAGCTCACGCATCACTTGCAGGTTTGCGTGGCATGGCGGATCGTATTCCGAATCAAGGAATGTTGATCAACATTCTTCCGATGCTGGAGGCGCAGGCAAGTTCGGAAATTGAGAACATCGTGACTACCACGGACCGGCTATTTCAATATGCCAATGAGGTGTCAGGCGCCAAGGCGGACCCAGCAACAAAGGAAGCATTACGTTACCGCACCGCCTTGCATAGTGGCTACCGGTCCCTTGAAAAGCGACCATTGACAGCGGCAACGGCAATTGATGTGTGCCGAACCATCAAGGGCGTGGAGATGGATATCCGCCGAGTGCCCGGCACCGCGCTCATGAACGATGCCACGCAACAGATCATTTACACGCCGCCAGAAGGCGAAGCTAGGATCCGAGACTTGCTTTCCAACTGGGAGCAATTCGTGCACATGGAAAAGGATATTGATCCTCTTGTCCGCATGGCAGTCATGCACTATCAGTTCGAAGCGATACATCCGTTTAGCGATGGCAACGGGCGAACCGGGCGAGTCTTGAACCTGTTATTTCTGATTTCCGAAAATTTGCTGGATTTGCCTATTCTTTACCTTAGCCGCTACATCATCCGAAACAAACTGGAGTACTACCGGCTATTGCTGCAGGTCACAGCGAAGGGGCAATGGGAGCCCTGGATTTTGTATATGTTGGAAGCCGTCCATAGCACAGCGGAATGGACATCTGCAAAGATAAGCGCCATCTGCAATCTTATGGAAAGCACTCGCGAGCGTCTCCGCCAGGCTGTGCCGAAGACGTATAGTCATGAGTTGGTCGACCTGATTTTTACTCAACCCTATTGCCGGATTTCCAATCTTGTCGAGGAGGGGATTGCACAACGGCAAACGGCATCCAAAATTCTGAAAGAGTTGGTGGTGTTGGGTACTTTAAAAGAGGTTGTGCTGGGGCGCGAAAAGGTATTCATCAATGTAGGATTGATGAGTTTACTGATGCGTGACGAGGCAGATTAGGGCAGCGTCCGTTGCCAACTTAGCCGCTCCCCCCAATCAGCTCGGGCCCGCCTACTCCTTTGTCTTGTAATACTGCCCCATCCTGTCCGGGGATGCCGCAGTATGCGCGGCCATGGCGGTCTTGGCCCCTTGTGCGTTATCGTCCCGCATATCGACCCGCCTTACCGGAGCCCCTGTTGGAATTATTGCGCTTGACCGCTCTATTCGCCGTGACGGCCTTGGCCGAAATCGTCGGCTGCTATCTGCCCTGGCTGGTGCTCAGGCAGGGCAAGAGCCTGTACTTGCTGATTCCCGCCGCGCTTTCTCTGGCCCTGTTCGCCTGGCTGCTGACCCTGCACCCCTCGGCGGCGGGCCGTACCTACGCCGCCTATGGCGGCATGTACATTGCGGTGGCGCTGCTTTGGCTGCGCTTCGTCGACGGTGTCGCGCTGACGCGCTGGGATGTGGCCGGAGCGGGCATCGCTCTGGCCGGCATGGCGGTCATTGCTTTGCAACCTGCAAACGTCTGACCGATAGGCTGGCGCGTTGCCGGCTACCGCGCCGCCGTCGCCGGCACGGTAAAGGCCTGCCGCGACGCCGGCAGTGTCATCGATACGCTGCTGGCCAGCAACAGCAGCGCTCCCGCGCTGCCGAAGGATATCCAGTGCGTGCCGAAGGTTTCGTATCCCCAGCCGCCCAGCCAGGAACTGATCATGCCGCCGATCTGGTGGCCCAGGTAGGTCCAGCCGTAAAGTATGCCCACCAGGCGCACGCCGTAGAGGTCGGCAAGAATGGCTGACGACAGGGCGATGCTGCCGGCCCAGACGATGCCGCCTATGGTGGCGGCGGTGTAGAGTTCCCATTGCGTGCCCACCATGACCAGCGCAAAAAAGCCCAGGCCGCGGATCAGGTAGATGGCGGAAAGGATGTTCCGGCGCGGCACGATGTCCGACAGGCGGCCCAGCACCAGGGTGCTGAAGATTGCCGCGAAACCGATCAGGCCTATGCCGAAAGAGCCGGTCATGGCGTCGAAGCCGTGATCCATCAGCATGGGCACGCCGTGGGCGCCCAGCAAGTTCATGCTGTAGCCGCAGGCGAACAAGCCGAAGGCGATCTTCCAGAACGGCACGGTGTGCAGGGCGTCCTTGACCTTGAGTTCGACCGCCGGCGAGGGGCGGGCCGGGGCCTGGCCGGCGACGGCGGGTGCGGCGCAGTTGGCCGCCGCCAGTTCGGCGGGAGCGGCTGTTTTCTTGGCCGAGCGGACGTCGCCCAGAAGGGTGTCGGCCTCGGGCGGGGCGTCTTCGCGGATGATGAACAGGGCGATGGGTACGGTGACGACGGCCAGCAGGGCGGCGAAGCCAAGCAGGGTATGGCGCCAGCCCAGCCATTCGATGGACATTCCCAGCACGGGCGTCAGGATGGCGATGCCGGCCATGGAGCCGGTGGACAGGAAGAACAGCGCCATGCCGCGCCGCTGCACGAACCAGCGGCTTAGCACCGGGGTCATGGTGACGGGGCTGACGAAAGCCAGGCCCAGGGACAGCAGTATGCCGAAGGACAGCAAAAAGCTTATGGGGCCGCTGGCGACCACGGTCCAGCCTATTGCGGCCACGATGAGGGCGGTGCCCAGCAGCAGCACGAAACGGGTTCCGCGGGTGTTGACCAGATGCCCGGCAATGGGCATGCCTATGCCGTAGAACAGCATGCCGATGGCGATGATGCCCGCCAGCAGGCTGCGGCTGAAGCCAAGGTCGTGGGCGATGGGCAGGAAGAAGGGACCTATGCCCATGCGCAGGCCGACCGTCAAAAGCGTCAGCGTCGCGGCCGCGGCCACGATGGTCCAGCCGAAATACCAATTACCGATACGTCCGATCGCCACGATCGCCTCCTGTTTTTCCGTATTCTACCTAAGTGCCAGGCTGGCGTATCGGTTAAAGATGGCTTGAGTGATGTCCAGTTGCGTGCAGTCGCGCCGCACCAGCATGCCGATGTCCCGCGAGGGCGAACCCAGCTCCGGCGGCAACGGCAGTATCCGCAGGCCTTTCATGGATTCCCAGTCCAGGGTATGCAGCAAGGGCAGCATGGTGACCCCCACGTCCTGCTGCACCAGGCCGAGCAGTTGCTCGATGGCGTTCAATTCCAGGAAGTCGTGGGGCAGGACGTCCATTTTTTGCAGCGCAAGGTCTATCTGCCTGCCGGTGTGCTGGCTGCGGTCGAAACGCAGGAAGGGGTGTTGGGCCAGGATCTCCCTGGGGTCGTCGCTTTGGACCGAGAGCGGGGCGATGACCCGCAGCGGCTCGCGGTAAAGCAGGGACCAGGTCGTATCGGCGGGGCGCTTGCCGGTACCGACGACGAAAGCGGCATCGATGTCGCCCCGTTCGACCTTTTGGCTCAGCTCGCTGGATTTGCCCGAAACCAGCCGTATGCCCAGTTCTTTGTGCTCGTGCTTGAACTGGGACACGATCTTGGCCAGGATGCTCATGCTGGAGACGATGGAGCCTATGGTCAGCTCGCCCGTGAAAACCCCCGAAGGGGGGCGCGGCAGCCGGATGCGGTCGTACAGTTCCAGCAGGCGGTTCACCTCGGGCAGCAGCTCGCGCCCGGCCTGGTTCAGCAGGGCCAGCCGGCCGCTGCGGTCGAACAGTTCGCGGCCGAACTCTTTTTCCAGGGCCTGCATCTGCAGGCTGACGGCGGCCTGGGTAAGCCCCACGTGCTCGGCGGCTTCTGAAAAAGAGCCCAGCCGGGCGATGGTGACGAAGGTACGCAGAAAGCGCAGGGAACTCATAAAAAAAACTTGAAAGACAAATAGAAAACTAAATTGATCTAATGAGAGAATAATAGTAGCTTAGACGGCTGGCTCAGAAATCTTATTTGGCAACACCCATCCTTATTTGGCAATACACGCCTTCCCGACATGAAAAACTTCAATTGGTCCAATCCCTATCCGTCCGTACGCACGCCGGTGTTCGCGCGCAATGTGGTGTCCACTTCCCATCCGCTGGCGGCCCAGGCGGGCTTGCGCATGATGCTCAAGGGCGGCAATGCGGTTGATGCGGCCATAGCGGCCGCCGCCACCATCACGCTGGTCGAGCCGGTTTCCTGCGGCATGGGCGGCGACTGTTTTGCCATTTTGTGGGACGGCAAGAAGCTGCATGGCCTGAATTCGTCCGGCGTGGCGCCGGCCGCCTGGAACGTGGAATACTTCAAGCGCAAGTACGGCACGGATTCCAACGGCCTGGCCAAGCAGCCCAAGCGCGGCTGGGACTCGGCTTCGGTGCCCGGAGTGGTCGCCGGCTGGGCGGCCTTGCACGGCAAGTTCGGCAAGCTTCCCTTCGAGGACCTGTTCGAGCCCGCCATCGAGATCGCCGAACGCGGTTTCGTGGTGCCGCCCGTGGTGGCCGGCAAATGGGCCAAAGCGGCTGAAGAACTGAAAGACCAGCCCGGCTATGCCGACGCCTTCATGCCCGACGGCCGCGCGCCGCGCATCGGCGAGCTGTTCCGCCTAAAGGGTGCGGCCAATACCCTCAAGCGCATTGCGCAGACCCATGGCCGCGACTTCTACGAAGGCGAGCTGGCCGAGAAGATTGCCGCCTTCAGCCGCGAATGCGGCGGCGCCATGACGCTGGACGACCTGCGCGGCTACAAGCCGGAATGGGTCGAGCCCATTTCCAAGAATTATCACGGCTACACCCTGAACGAAATCCCTCCCAATGGGCAAGGCATCGCGGCGCTGATCGCGCTGGGCATCTGCGAGCGCTTCGACCTGCGCAACATCCCCGTCGATTCGATCCAGTCGCAGCACATCCAGATCGAAGCCATGAAACTGGCCTTCGCCGACCTGTACCGCTATGTGTCCGACCCGCGCAGCATGCCGGTGACCCCCGAGCAAATGCTGGACGACGGCTATCTGGACAGCCGGGCCAAGCTCATACGCCTGGACCAGGCCTCGTTTCCGGCCGCCGGCCGCCCGCATGCCGGCGGCACCATCTACCTTAGCGCCGCCGACGAAAGCGGCATGATGATCTCTTTCATCCAGTCGAACTACATGGGCTTCGGTTCGGGCGTGGTGGTGCCGAATACGGGCATCAGTCTGCAGAACCGCGGCGTGGGTTTCTCGATGGACCCGAAGTCGCCCAATGTGGTCGAAGGCGGCAAGCGGCCCTTCCATACCATTATCCCCGGCTTCCTGACCCGCGACGGCAAGCCCGTCATGAGCTTCGGCGTCATGGGCGGCGACATGCAGCCGCAGGGCCATTTGCAGACCGTGGTGCGCATGATCGATTACGACCAGCAGCCCCAGGCGGCCTGCTGCGCCCCGCGCTGGAAGGTAAACCGCGATTTCACGCTGGATATCGAGCACACCATGAATCCCGCCGTTACCCAGGGTCTGATCGATATGGGGCACAAGCTGCACTCCGTGAACGATCCCTATATGGATTTCGGCGCGGGGCAGTTCATCTGGCGCATTTCCGAAGACGACAACGAACAAGGGTATGTTGCGGCCAGCGATAGCCGCAGGGATGGCCAGGCAGTAGGTTTCTGATCAAAAAGGAAAAAGAGGAGACACAACACATGAAAAAAATAGCGTTGATCGCAGGCGGCCTGTTGATGGGCGTGGCCGCCGCCAGCCACGCGCAGGATGTGCGCATCGGCATGCAGGACGATCCGGACACCCTGGATCCGCATCGCTCGCGCACCTATGCGGCGCGTATTGTTTTCACTTCGCTGTGCGACAAGCTGGTGGACATCGACGGCAAGCTGCAGTTCGTGCCCAAGCTGGCCAAATCCTGGTCCTGGAACGACGACAGCACGGCGCTGACCTTCAAGCTGCGCGAAGACGCCGTTTTCCATGACGGCAGCAAGTTTGATGCGAAGGCGGCCAAGGCCAATCTGGAAAGGGCCATCAGCCTGCCGGAAAGCCAGCGCAAGAGCGAACTGGCGTCGGTCAGCCAGGTGGAAGCGCCCGACGACTACACCCTGGTCATCAAGGTGAAGCAGCCCGACGCGCCCCTGCTGGCGCAGTTGTCGGACCGGGCCGGCATGATGCTGTCGCCGAAAAGCTTTGCGGGCGCGGACAGCGCCTCTACGGTGGGCCGTAACCCGGTCTGCTCGGGGCCGTACAAATTCGTCGAGCGCGTCCAGAACGACCGCATCGTTCTGGAAAAATTCGACAAATACTACGATGCCAAAGACTATGCCTTCGACAAGGTCACCTTCTTTGCCATACCCGACTCCACGGTGCGCCTGTCCAATTTGAAATCGGGCGGCATAGACATTCTTGAGCGGGCCAACCCCAGCGACGTTCCTGAAATCAAAAAGGATGCCGGGCTGGTGTTCAAGCCGGTCACCGGCCTGGGCTTTCGCCAGTTCATGTTCAACGTGAGTAATGGGGAAAAGTCCAAGACCAACCCCTTCAGCAACAAGCTGGTGCGCCAGGCCTTCCAGTTGACCATAGACCGCGACGCCATCAACGAAGTGATAGGCGGGGGCATCTTCCCTCCGGCGCAGCAGCCCTTCCCGCTGGCCAGCCCTTACCTCAGCGAGAAGTTCCCTGTCGTCAAGCCCGACATCGCCAAGGCCAAGGCCTTGCTGAAGCAGGCGGGCATGGAAACCGTGCAGGCCCAACTGACCTTCGCCAACAACACCATCGAGGCCTCCACGGCCGAAATGGTGCAGGCCATGGCCGCCCAGGCGGGCTTCCAGCTTAGCCTGCGTCCCACCGAGTACGCCGCCATGCTGGCCGAGTCGGCCAAGGGCAACTTCCAGGTGGACATGCGCGGCTGGTCGGGTCGGGTCGACCCGGACGGCAATATTTTCTCGTTCGTGACCTGCAAGGGCACGCTGAACGACGGCAAGTATTGCAATCCCAAGGTTGACGAAATCTTGCGCAAGGCACGCACGATCTCCGATCAGGCAAAGCGCAAAGCCGTTTACGACGAAGCCCAGACGATATTGCAGGACGAATTGCCCAGCATGTATATTTACTATCAGCCGTGGCCCTTCGTCGTCCAGAAGAAAGTGCAAGGCTTTGATCCTTTCCCGGACGGCATGATCCGGCTTAAAGGGGTGTCCTTCTCCAAGGGGTGATCCCCCGCTTACCCGCCCCGCACCCGGCGCCTGGTCGCCGCGCGGGGCGGGCGCACCGTTCTACGCAAGCCAGGACTCCATTGCATGTTCAAGCTTATTTTGCGCCGTGTCATCGTAGCCATACCCACGCTGATACTGGTGTCTATCGTTATATTTGGTTTACAGAAAATACTGCCGGGCGATCCGGTGCTGGCCATGGCGGGCGAAGAACGCGATCCCGCCGTGCTGGACTTCCTGCGCGAAAAGTATCGCCTGAACGATCCGCTACCCACCCAATATGTGGCCTGGATCAAGGAAGTCAGCCAGGGCAATCTGGGTGTGTCCCTGCGCACCGACATCCCCGTCACCACACTGGTGGCCCAGAAGCTGCCCGTCACCATACACCTGGCCATCATGGCCATGCTGTTCGCCATACTGTCGGGTATCCCGCTAGGCATCCTGGCGGCGGTGCGCAAGGGGACGAAGGCGGAATTCGGCGCCAACCTGTTCGCGCTATCGGGCATGTCCATTCCGAACTTCTGGCTGGGCATCATTCTTATCATGATCGTCTCGGTGCAGTTCAAGCTGCTGCCGGCATCCGGCTACGTGCCGCCCGGCCAGGATTTCTGGCTGTCCATGAAAACCATACTGATGCCGTCGCTGGTGCTGTCCACGGCCATCGCCGCCTATCTCATGCGCCATACCCGTTCGGCCATGCTCGAGGCGCTCAGCGCCGATTACGTGCGCACCGCGCGCGCCAAGGGGGCGTCCGAACGCATCGTGGTGCTGCGCCATGCGCTGCGCAACGCGCTGATGCCCATCGTCACGCTGGTGACCATTCTGTTCGGCGAGCTGCTGGCCGGCGCCGTGCTGACCGAACAGATTTTCGGCATACCGGGCTTCGGCAAGCTGCTGGTCGATGCGGTGTTCAATCGCGACTATGCGGTGGTGCAGGGCGTGGTGCTGTGCATTGCGGTCGGCTTCATCGTGCTGACGCTGGTGGCCGACGTGTTGTACATATTGATCAATCCGCGCTTGAGGTATTCATGAGTTCCCTTGCTCCCGCCGCCGCGCAGGGCGCGTTCGAACGACGCCGCAGCCGGTCCTGGTCCAAATTCAAACGCAGCCCGGCGGCCATGCTGGGCGCGGCCATCGTCTTGTTCTTCGTGCTGGTGGCCATTTTCGCGCCGCTGATCGTGGACTACGATCCGGCCAAGGTAAGCTTCACCGCCATACGCAAGGCGCCCTCGGCCGCGCACTGGTTCGGCACCGACGAGCTGGGCCGCGACATTCTCAGCCGCATGGTCTACGGCGCTCGTGCTTCGCTGCTGGCCGGCATGTGCTCCGTGCTGATCGCGCTGGGCGTGGGCGTGCCATTCGGCCTGCTGGCGGGCTATTTCGGCGGCCTGGTCGACGGCTGCATCTCGCGAGCGACCGAGGCGCTGCTGTCCATTCCCTTCCTGATACTGGCCATTGCGCTGGCGGCTTTCCTGGGCCCCAGCCTGATCAACGCGATGATAGCCATCGGCGTGTCGGCCGCGCCGCTGTTCATCCGGCTCGCGCGCGGGCAGGTGCTGGCCATCAAGAACGAAGATTATGTGCAAAGCACGCGCTCGCTGGGCGCCTCGAATACGCGCATCATCCTGCGGCACATCCTGCCCAACGTCATGCCCGCGCTCATCGTCCAGGCGACCATCATGATCGCCAGCGCCATCATTGCCGAGGCCAGCCTGTCCTTCCTGGGTCTGGGCCTGCAACCGCCCAATCCTTCATGGGGTTCCATGCTCAACACCGCCAAGAATTTCATGACCCAGGCGCCGTGGATGTCCATCTTCCCCGGCTCGGCGATCTTCCTGGTGGTTTTCGGATTCAACCTTCTGGGCGACGGGCTGCGCGATGCGCTGGACCCGCGGCAAGAGCATTAAGGCCCGTCTAGCCATGCACGCAATGAACGGACAACACGTCATACAAGTCAGCGGCCTGACGGTTGCATTCACGACACCGGAGCGCTCCGTCGAGGCGGTGCGCGATCTCTCGTTTCATGTGGCCAAAGGCGAAACCCTGGCCATCGTCGGCGAATCGGGATCGGGCAAGTCGGTCACCTCGCTTTCGTTGATGCGCCTGGTGGAGTTCGGCAACGGTCGCATCGTACGCGGCGACATGCTGCTGCGCCGCCGGGACGGCAGCGTGCTGGACCTGGCCGCGGCGTCCGAGGCCCAGATGCGCACGGTGCGCGGCGCCGACATCGCCATGATCTTCCAGGAGCCCATGACCTCGCTCAACCCCAGCTTCACGGCGGGCGACCAGATTGCCGAGGCGCTGCAATTGCACCAGGGCATGGATCGCGACGCGGCGCTGGCCGAGACCTTGCGCCTGCTTGAAGTGGTGCGTATTCCCGATGCCAGGGCGGTGCGCGGGCGCTATCCCCACCAGCTTTCCGGCGGCATGCGCCAGCGCATCATGATTGCCATGGCCTTGTCATGTCGGCCGCAAGTGCTGATCGCCGACGAGCCCACCACGGCGCTGGACGTAACCATACAGGCGCAGATCCTGCAACTGATACGCCAGCTGCAGCAGGAAATGGACATGGGCGTGATCTTCATCACGCACGACATGGGCGTGGTGGCCGAGGTGGCCGACCGCGTCATGGTGATGCACCGGGGCGACAAGGTCGAGGAAAACGATTCCGACGCGCTCTTCGGCAACCCGCGACACCCCTATACGCGCGCCTTGCTCTCGGCGGTGCCCAGGCTGGGCTCCATGAAGGGAACCGACCAGCCAGCGCCTTTCGCGCTGCTGGACATCACGCAAGAGAACAGCGCTCCGGCGGCATCCGCCCCGCAGGCCGGCACGGCCCGCTACGATCAGGAGCCGCTGCTGAAGGTGGACAAGATGACGACCCGCTTCGACATCGCCACCGGGTTGTTCGGGCGGGTCAGCCACCGCGTGCACGCGGTGGAGCAGGTCAGCTTCGATCTTTACCCAGGCGAAACCCTGGCTGTGGTGGGCGAATCGGGTTGCGGCAAGACCACCACCGGGCGTTCGCTGGCGCAGCTTGAGCACATACGGGGCGGCAAGGTCACCTTCCAGGGCCAGGACATCAGCCTGTTGCGCGGCAACGAAATGCAGGCCGTGCGCCGGCACATACAGTTCATCTTCCAGGACCCCTTCGCCTCTCTGGACCCGCGCGTGACGATAGGGTATTCCATCATGGAGCCGTTGCTCATCCATGGCGTGGCCAAGGGGCGCGAGGCTGAGGCCCGGGTAAGCTGGCTGATGGAAAAATGCGGCCTTGCGCCCGAGATGGCTGGCCGCTATCCGCACGAGTTCTCCGGCGGGCAACGGCAGCGCATCTGCATTGCGCGCGCCCTGGCGCTCAATCCCAAGATCATCATCGCCGACGAGTCGGTGTCGGCCCTGGACGTTTCCATACAGGCGCAAATCGTCAACCTGCTGCTCGACCTGCAGCGCGAGCTGGGCCTGGCGATATTGTTCATTTCGCACGATATGGCGGTGGTCGAGCGCATCAGCCACCGTGTGGTGGTGATGTACCTGGGACAGGTGGTCGAGATAGGCCCGCGCCAGGCCGTGTTCGAGAACCCGCAGCACCCGTATACGAAGAAACTGATGGCGGCCGTTCCGGTGGCCGACCCCAGCTACCGCCACCGGCAGCATTCGCTGCTGGTCGACGAGATTCCTAGCGTGGTGCGCCGCGTCGACGATGCGCCGCTGGTCAGCCCGCTGGTCCAGGTGGGCGAGGGGCATTTCGTCGCTCGCCACACCGTTGGTGTTTATTGAAGCAACTCTTCATTTCGGAGAATCACGATGCACAAGACGATGTTCAAGCTGGCCTTGGCCGCAAGCCTGGTTCTATCGGGCGCCGCCGCCGCGCAGACGACGCTGAGAATAGGGTTGCAGGACGACCCCGATCAGCTCGATCCCGCGCGCGCCCGCACCTTCGTTGGCCGGATCGTGTTCGCATCGCTATGCGACAAGCTGGTCGATATCACCCCCAAGCTGGACATCGTGCCGCAGCTGGCCACGTCCTGGGAATGGAAAGACAACAAGACGCTCAAGATGACCTTGCGCGACAAGGCGGTGTATCACGACGGCACGCCCATCGACGCGGCCTCGGTCAAGGCCAACCTGGACAGGGCCAAGACCCTGCCGGACAGCAACCGCAAGAGCGAGCTGGCGACGCTGGAAAAAGTCGAGGCGCCCGATGCGTCGACCATCATCCTGCACCTGTCTGAGCCCGATGCATCCTTTTTGTCGCAGCTTTCGGACCGCGCAGGCATGATGCAGTCGCCGGCCAGCTTCGACAAGGACCCGGGCAAGAACCCGGTGTGCTCCGGCCCCTATCGCTTTAAAGAGCGGGTCCAGAACGACCATATCACGCTGGAAAAATTCCCCCAATACTGGGACGCCGCCAGCTACCATTTCGATGCGGTACGGTTCAGCCCGGTTCCCGATTCCACGGTGCGCCTGAACAATATGCGGGCCGGCGGCCTGGACATCATCGAACGCGCCGCTCCCAGCGACGTGGAAACCATCAAGAACGACCCCAACCTGGCCTTCATGCCGGTCACGGGCCTGGGCTTCCAGGCCATTTCCATCAATTTCGCCAATGGCCCGCGTGCGAACAACCCCTTCGCGAAAGATGCGCGGGTGCGGCAGGCTTTTGATCTGGCCCTGGACAAGGACGCCATCAATGAAGTCGTGGGCATGGGCCTGTACCAGCCGGCCTTCCAGCCTTTCCCGCCGGCCAGCTTCGCCTACGATAAAAGCGTGGAGCGCAAGGGGCGCGACGTCGCCAAGGCGAAGGCCTTGCTGAAGGCGGCCGGCCATGAGCGGGTCAAGGTCGAGATATCCTTCGGCAACAACACCATCATGCAGCAGGTTTTCGAGCTGATCCAGGCCATGGGCAGCGAGGCGGGCTTCGACATCACCTTGCGGCCCATGGAGTTCGCCGCCCTGCAATCGACCATGGCGCGCGGCGACTTCGAACTGGCCCAGGCCGGCTGGTCGGGTCGCGCCGACCCCAGCGGCAACGTGTTCCAGTACGTGGCCTGCAAGGGCAGCCTGAACGACGGGAAGTTCTGCGACCAGACCATGAACGACCTGCTGGTGCAGGCTCGCCAGGAACTGGACACGGGCAAGCGCAAGCAGTTGTACGGGCAGTTCTTGCAGCAGATGCAAGAAAAACGCCCCATTGTTTATACCTTTTACCTGCCATGGACTTTCGCCCTGCAAAAGCGGGTGCAGGGCTTCGTCCCTTATCCCGACGGCCTCATCCGCCTGAAGGATGTAACCCTGGCCAAGTAGCGGAAATAAGAAGTAGGCAGTTTTTGATCATGTTCACGACCCGTCCCGAAATTACCGGCACCTTCGGTGTCGTCACCTCCACCCACTGGCTGGCCACGGCGGTGGGCATGGCCATGCTGGAGCGCGGCGGCAATGCCTTCGACGCCTGTGTGGCCAGCGCCTTCGTGCTGCACGTGGTCGAGCCCCACCTGGTGGGGCCGGCCGGCGAGGTGCCGGGTATTTTCTATTCGGCGCGCAGCGGCAAGGTCCAGGTGTTGTCGGGGCAGGGCACGACGCCCGCCGGCGCCACGCTGGAGCATTACCGCGCGCAAGGTCTGGAATTGATACCCGGCAACGGCCTGTTGCCGGCGGTGATTCCGGGCGCCTTTGATGCCTGGATGATCCTGTTGCGCGACCACGGCAGCATGCGCTTGCGGGACGTGCTGGAACCCGCCATCCATTACGCGCGCAATGGCCATCCCTTGTTGCCCAGGGTGTCCAACACCATTGCCGGCCTGAAGGATTTTTTTGAAGCCCAGTGGCCCACGTCCGCCCAGGTATACCTGCCCAAGGGCGCGGTGCCGCAGGCGGGCAAGCTGTTTTGCAATCCCGCTCTGGCCGGGGCATGGGAACGTGTGCTGGCAGAAGCGGAGAGCGCCGGCGGCGATCGCGAAAAGCAGATCGAGTCGGCCCGCAAGGCTTTCTATCAGGGCTTCGTGGCCGAAGCCATCGACCGTTTTATGTCGAACAACGAGGTCATGGACGAAAGCGGCACGCCGCACAAAGGCGTGCTGACCGGGCAGGACATGGCGGGCTGGTCCGCCGACTACGACGAGCCGCTGCTGCATGGCTACGGCGGCGTGACGGTGGCCAAGACTCAGCCCTGGAGCCAGGGGCCGACCTTTCTGCAGACCCTGGCCTTGCTGGAGCATACCGACATCGCCCAGTTGAAGCACGGCGATCCGCGCTTCGTTCATTTGCTGGTCGAAGCCATGAAGCTGGCTTTCGCCGACCGCGAGGCCTATTACGGCGATCCGAATTTCGTCGATGTGCCCATGCAGGCGTTGTTGTCCAAGGACTACAACCGCGCGCGCAGCGCGCTGATCGGCGAAACGGCCTCGCACGATTTGCGGCCGGGCGTGGTGCCGGGCTACGAGGCCCAGGTGGCGCGGGTCAATGCCGTCCTGGAACGCCTGTCGCGCAACAACGACGGCAGCCTGATGTCCGCCATGGACCGCGCCAATCCGCTGCTGTCGGCCAAGCGTGGTGATACCACGCACGTCGATGCCATCGACCGTTGGGGCAATATGATTACCGTCACGCCGTCGGGCGGATGGTTCCAGTCTTCGCCGGTGATTCCGGAGCTGGGCTTCGGGCTGAACACCCGCGGCCAGATGTTCTGGCTGGAAGACGGTTTGCCCGGCACACTGGCTCCGGGCAAGCGCCCGCGCACCACGCTGAGCCCGACCATGCTGCTGCGCGACGGCCATCCCTATATGGTCTTCGGTACGCCGGGTGGCGATCAGCAGGAGCAATGGCAGTTGATACTTTTCCTGCGCCACCTGCACCAGGGGATGAATCTGCAGGAAGCCATCGACGCTCCCATGTTCCATACCCAGCATTTCCCCAGTTCCTTCTACCCGCGCAGCCGCAAGCCGGGCAACATCACCATAGAGACGGCGGTGGGGCCGGCTGTGCTGGACGACTTGCGCCGCCGGGGGCATCTGCTGGAAGAATCGCCCGACTGGAGCATAGGCCGGCTGACGGCGGCGTCGCGCGATGCCGACGGCCTGCTGCACGCGGCGGCATCGCCGCGCCTGATCCAGGCCTACGCCGCCGGACGCTGATCCGCCGCGCGCCCGGCCGCGGTTTTCACAATGCGCAAATCCCTGTGCCTGGAATGGGCACAGGGGCATTCAGTCCCAAAATAGTCCACAATGATCGTTTATCGTTGTTTCCCCCGGGATTAGTAATGACTCGCATTGTCCTCTTTGAAAACATCCACCCCAGTGCCAAGGAAATCTTCACGTCGGCCGGCCTGGACGACGTCGTAACGCATGCGTCGGCGCTGCAGCCCGATGCCTTGCGCGAAGCCCTGCGCGGCGCGCACCTGGTGGGCATCCGCTCTCGTACCCACCTGGACGGCGCCTTGTTGTCCGACATGCCCGATTTGCTCGGCATAGGGTGTTTCTGCATAGGCACGAATCAGGTGGACCTGGAAACGGCCATGATGCGCGGCATCCCGGTGTTCAATGCGCCGTTCTCCAATACGCGCTCGGTGGCCGAGCTGGTGCTGGGCGAGGCCATCCTGCTGCTGCGCCGCATCCCTGAAAAGAACGACCGGGTCCACCAGGGCCATTGGGACAAGTCCGCCGAAGGCGCTTTCGAGGTGCGCGGCAAGACGCTGGGCATCATCGGCTACGGCAACATCGGTTCGCAGGTCGGCACATTGGCCGAGGCGGCCGGCATGCGCGTCATCTTCCACGACGTCGAAGCCAAGCTGCCGCTGGGCAATGCCCGGGCCAGCGCCTCGCTCAAGAAGCTGCTGGGGCAGGCCGACATCGTCACCCTGCACGTGCCGGGAGGCAAATCCACCCAGAACATCATGGACGCCCAGTCCATCGCGGCCATGAAGCGCGGCGCCATACTCATCAATGCTTCGCGCGGCACGGTCGTCGACATCGACGCCCTGCATGCGGCGCTATCGTCGGGGCATTTGTCCGGCGCGGCGCTCGACGTTTTTCCGGTCGAACCCAAAAGCGTCAACGAGCCTTTGGCCAGCCCCTTGATCGGCATGCGCAATGTCATTCTTACTCCGCACATCGGCGGCAGCACGCAGGAATCGCAAGAAAACATCGGCCGCGAGGTCGCTGAAAAGCTGGTTCGTTTCGTGAAGAGCGGTACGACCAAGGGCGCGGTGAATTTCCCCGAAATCCCCTACCAAGAGGCCGCCGGCACCGCCCGCATCCTGCACGTGCACCGGAACCTGCCGGGCGCCATGGGCACGCTCAGCAACCTCATGGCCGAGCATGGGCTGAATATCGTCAGCCAGCAATTGCAGACGCGCGGGCAGATCGGTTATGTTATTTCCGACGTCGAAGGCAAGGTCGACGATAAGGTCATGTCAGCCCTGCGTTCGCACCCCATCACGGTGCGCTGCAACCTGGCCTGACTTTGCCCGGCGGCCATGCGGCCGCCTTAACCCGCGTTGGCAGGCACAGTGACTTCGTACAACAACCCCTCCAACAGCAAGGATGGACACCCGACCCGCGCCGACTACGAGGCGCTGGCCATGTTCCGATTCACCTTGCGCCGCTTCAACGCCTTCAGCGCCGCGGCGGCCGCCGCCGCCGGACTGATGCCGCAGCAGCACCAGGCCCTGCTGGTGATCAAGGCCATGGGCGCCGATGCGGCGCCCAGTGTGGGGGACATCGCCGAGCATATGCTGATTCGCCATCACAGCGCGGTGGAGCTGGTCAACCGCCTGGTGCGCATGGAGCTGGTATCGCGCTTCCGGGATCCGGCCGACCGGCGCCGCGTGCGGGTCATGCTGACGCCGCTGGCCGACGAAAAGCTGGCGGCCCTGGCCCATGCCCATCTTGAGGAGTTGCGGGCGGTGCGGCCCTTGCTGATGAAGTTGCTGCGTCACTTCGACAGTTAAGCCCACACCCGACGGCTTCGGGCGGGCCGTCGGCTTGGGTGCCGGTCGACTTCAGTCCGTTCCGACGTGTTCCACGAAGTGCAGGACGGACACGTCCTGCTGCGCCGGCTCGGGCAGTATGTCGGCTAAGGTGTAGCCGTCCAGATGCTTCATGAACTGCTGCAGCGCGCCGTCGATGATGGCCGTCAGGCCGCAATGGCCGCTAAGAGTGCAGGCGTTTCCGGCCACGAAGCATTCCACCAGGGCCAGATCGTTTTCCGTGTCGCGCACAACCGCGCCCAGGTTGATTTCCTTCGGAGGGCGTGCCAAACGCATGCCGCCGTTCTTGCCGCGCACGGTTTCCAGCCAGCCGCGTTGCGCCAGCCTGTGCGTGATCTTCATCAGGTGCGGCTCGGAGATGCCGTAGGACTGCGCGATTTCGGCAATGGTGCACAGGCGGTCCGGATGCCTGCCGACATACATCAGCAGGCGCATCGCGTAATCGGTCATGGTGGTCAGGCGCATGCGATTACCCCGGGTTCGTATAGCGTGGGCGTATCAGCATGGGCACGAAGCGCCACAAATAAAGGGCCATGCAGGCGATCCAGCACAGGGCTGCGGCGCGCAGCAGCCACAGGCTGCCGCTGCTGGGCCATAGCGCGCCCAGGCGCAGCACGACGGCGGCGATCATCAGGTAGTAGCTGGCCAGCATGCTGCTATCCAGGGCCAGGGGGCGGCCCAGGTGGCCCAGTGCCGTGCGGGTCACCATGCCTATGATCAGCACCGCGAACCCGCCCATGCCTATGATGTGCACATGCACCGCCGCGCGGGACAGGACGCCGGTGGCCAGGCCACTGGTGTGCCATGCCGCGAACAGCAGGCCCAGGCCCATGGCGGCGTAGCCCAGGTAGAGTATCCAGAGCATGGGCTTGTGCAGCACGGCCAGCGGCTTCCAGCGCAGCACCTGCCAGAGGCTTACCGCGCCGACCAGAGCCAGCGCGACCGCCATCGGCACGGCCAGGCCGGCCAGGCCCAAAGCGATGGCGATGACGCCGGCCACCAATTGGGCTTGGCCGCTGCGAACCTGCATGGGCAGGGTCAGGCCGGGCACCATGCGCATCGAGAAGAAGGGGATGACGCGGCGCGCGATGAGCAGGGCGATCACGGCCATGCAGATCATGCCCAGGTCGAAGCGCTGCATGAGCAGGACGTAGTCGCCATCCAGGGCGGCGCGCATATAGAGCGCATCGGCCAACCCCAGGCCCAGCACCAGCAACGGTACGCCGTAATTGCGGCGGCTTTTGCCCTTGACCATGACCCGCATCAGGCAGG
The DNA here is from genome assembly GCA_049646585.1 of Burkholderiaceae bacterium. Taxonomy (GTDB): domain Bacteria; phylum Pseudomonadota; class Gammaproteobacteria; order Burkholderiales; family Burkholderiaceae_B. The sequence goes on from JBARWC010000042.1 coordinate 23,559, forward strand.
CCGCGCTGATCACGAAGAAACCCAGTTCGCTGGCGCAGGCGATGTAGGTGCCGATTTCGCTGCCCGACAGATAGCCTATGCGCGCGATCACCCACAGCAAGGCGATGGCCGCCAGGCCCGCGCCTTTGAGCGGATTGAATCCGGTCCAGGTAGCGCTGGCGGTCAGCAGGAAGGCGACGGCAATGGTGGCGATGAAACCCCAGAGCATTTCGTGGGCATGCCAGGCCAGCCCGCCCAGCGGCCCGGTGATCAGTTCAGGCGCGAAGATCCAGATAAGCAGGGAAACCAGGGCCCAGCCGCAGCCCGCGATGTACAGCGGCCTGAAACCCAGGCTCAGGAAGGCTTGCATATCGGGCCGCGCGGCGGCGCCCGGCCTGTTTTCCTGTATGTGCAACAGCTCAGCCATGGTTGATCTCCATAGGCATGCGATCGGGCTCGTGGCTCATTTGGTATCCGAACCACAGGCTGCGGGCAATGCGGTGGGCAAATTCCTCGGCGCGCTCGGCGAAGGGGCGGTTGGGAAGTTCTTCCGCGGTGTCGTGAAACAGCGACAGCCATTGATGGAACATGTCGGCGTTCAGGCCGGGCAGGGCGATGTGCTTGGGCATGGGCGTGCCGCTATAAGAGCCGGCGCCCAGCAGCAGCGAGGACCAGAAACGAACCATGATGCCCAGATGCCTGTCCCAGTCGTCGATGTGCTCATTGAATACGGGGCCCAACATGGCATCGGCCCGTACGCGATCGTAGAAGCCGTAAACCAGGGTTTTGATTTCGTCTTCGGTACAGAGTTCAGCTCGGTTCATGAGAAAGGGGGATTCCTGCGGAAGGGGGTATGGAAGCAATGCTTGCAGTGGGAAAATCTTAAAGATTTATATAAAAGTAATCTTATAAAAAATCGAACTGGCCGTCAATCTCAGGGTATATAACACTAACGATGCAGATGCTTTTACGCTATCATCACTTTGCTGCATTTTGTAATACTTATTCAACGCTAATTTCACGCAGCGCGTGTTCTGATCCGGTCACGAACTTACTACGTATTTGTCCATGCCACAGCCAGCCACGCTTACTTGCGTGATCCCTTGCCTGAACGAGGAAGCCAATCTAAACGTATTGTTGCCTCAGCTCATAGCGGTCCTGAATTCCTTGTCCATCACCTACGAAATCCTTGTGGTGGACGACGGCAGCACCGACGGCACGCCCGCCGCCATGCAGGAATGGGCGGCCCGGCACTCCGAAATTGTCTATATGCAGCTTTCGCGCAATTTCGGCAAAGAAGCCGCCTTGACCGCCGGTCTGGAAACCGCGCTCGGACAAGTCGTGGTTTGCATGGATGCAGATTTGCAACACCCACCCTCCCTTATTCCCAAAATGCTGGAGCGTTGGCAGGAAGGGGTGGAAATGGTTTACGCGGTACGCGCCACACGTCAGGACGAATCCCTGTTCAAGCGCATGGGCACGCGGTTCTTCTATAAGTTGATGCGCACTTCCGGTGGCTTGCAGGTGCCCGAGAACGCGGGCGACTTTCGCCTGATGGACCGGATGGTGGTCGATGCACTGCTGCGCCTGCCAGAACGCAACCGCTTCATGAAAGGGCTGTTCGCATGGGTGGGGTTCAAAGCCGAGCCCATGCTGTATTCGCCTCCCGAGCGCATGTACGGCAAGACCACTTTCAAGCCTTTCAAGCTGTTCCGCTTTGCCATCGACGGCCTTACCGCCTTTACGACCTGGCCTTTGCGCATGCTGAGCCTGGTGGGCATCTGCCTGTCTTTGCTGTCCTTCGCTTACGGTTTGCTTGTCGTTGTCAGCTATCTGATGTACGGCGATCCGGTCCAGGGCTGGGCTACGCTGATCACCGTCGTGCTTTTCTTTGCCGGCGTCCAGCTTATTTCCGTCGGCGTGCTGGGGGAATACATCGCCCGTATTTTTGGCGAGGTCAAGCATCGTCCGGTCTATCTGGTGCGCCAGCAATGCGGCAAAGGCCTGGCGCAAAGCGAAAAGCAGGTTTCCCAGCCTTCGGTCATGCGAGCGCAGGCCCGGTAACCATAGTATTCGGTCATTTTATGTCCGGGCGTTCCTTGATCGCCCACTTTATTTTCTAGAGCAGCTTTCCTCTTACGACCATGTTAATCCATGACGCAACGCTGCCGGCGCAGACCCGGCCGGAACGCCCCAAAGCGGGCCTGTTACAAGCGGTGTCAAATCTGCTCGATGTGCAATCATCTTGGGTGGTTTTCGCCATCGCTTTTGTGTGGTTCGGCGCCACTACAGGCTTGTATCCTTTACTGTTGCCCGACGAGGGCCGCTACGTCGGCGTCGCCTGGAATATGCTCAGCGCGAATGACTACGCAGTGCCGCGCCTGGACGGCTTGCCATTCTTTCACAAGCCGCCCCTGTTCTATTGGCTGACCGCCTTGTCGCTGAACGTGTTCGGCGTGAACGAATGGGCGGCGCGCCTGGCTTCGGTCCTCGGTGCCACCCTGACCGTGACGGCTATGTTCTGGTTCTTGAAGGCCCAGCTCGATCGGCGGGTCGCGGCGCTGGCGGCCTTTATATTGATGTCGGCGCCCTTGTTGTTCGGGGCATCGCATTACGCCAACCTGGACATGACGGTTGCGGGCATCATCACCGCCACTGTCATCGCCGGCGCCACCGCCGTCTTCCGCCTGGAGCAAGGCCGCGCTTACCGTGCTTGCCTTGCGCTCACCTATGCCTTGGCTGCCGCGGGTTTCCTGGCCAAGGGGCTGATAGGGGTGGTGCTGCCCGGCGGCATCCTGTTCTTCTGGCTGCTTGGGCGTCGGCGCTTCGGCACAATGCTGCGCATGCTGTGGCTGCCGGGCATCGCGATATTCCTGTTGCTGGCCACGCCTTGGATGGTGGCCATGCAGCAGCGCTATCCCGACTTCTTCGATTACTACATTGTTTACCAGCACTTCGAGCGCTTCCTGGAAAAAGGCTTCAACAACGCACGGCCTTTCTGGTTCTATGTGCCCGTGCTGCTGGGCCTGACCTTGCCCTGGTCCGTGCATCTATGGAGGCTGGCCAACAAGGCATATTGGAAGAATCCCCGGCATGCCGCCTTGCGAGGCCTGATGCTGTCGTGGCTGCTGGTGGTGCTGGTTTTCTTTTCTCTGCCCAATTCCAAGCTGGTCGGCTACATTCTGCCCGCCGTGGCTCCGCTGGCATATTTCGTTGCCGACATTTTCGCCGCCCGCCTGTCGGTCGGCGATGGGCGTCGCGCCTTGAAGGCGTATACGGTGTCATTGTCCATATCGCTGGCGATTTGTGTAGCGGCCGTGGTGGCGATGACGGGCTGGCCGCAGCCGGGCAGCAAAGGCCTGGCTCACAAGATGCTGGCGTCTTACCAGCCGTCGGACAAGATCGCCATGCTGGAACGCTTCCGCTACGACCTGGACTTTTACCTGGGCGTGGGCAAGACCTCGTTCGTGGTGTCGCAGTGGGATGACCCCGAACTCAAGCACACCGACAATTGGCGCCGCGAACTCTACGACGCGGGCAGGTTCGAGAGCGAAGCCGCCGATCAGTTGTTGATTTCGCCTGAAAGCCTGGTGCATAAGTTGTGCACCGATCATGTGGTGGGCCTATGGCTGGTCGGCAACGCCGACAGCCACGAACGCTACGGCTTCCTGCAAAACATGGATGCGGACATCCAGGACGGCAAGCTGCGCGCCTGGCATGTGCCGGCGGGCAAGCCGCTTAGTTTTTGCGCCGGAATGCCCAAAGCCGGCCGAGAATGAAGGTCATGCCGGCTATCGCGATTAAAATCAGTGCCAGCAAAAGGTCGTAGGGCAGGTCGGTGGCGCGCAGCAGCCAGGCGTAGGCCAGTTCATTGACCGCGAAGCCCAGGGCCGATACCGCGAAGAAGCGGCGGGCCGCCTGGGCCAGCGGGGCTTGGTGATGCCTGAAGGTAAGCAGGTAGTGGCCGGCGAAGGACACGCAAAAGGCCACCAGCCAGCCGATGACGTTGGCGGCCAGCGGCGCCAGCCCGGCAGCCGAAACCACCGCGACCACCACCAGCCAATGGGTGGCGGCGGCGGCACAGCCCACGGCAATAAACCAGGCCAGTTGCCGTACGAGTTTTTGCATCGTTATTGTTTCCGGAGAGAGCGCGTGCCCAAAATTGAACCCAAGCGTATTGTTATCTGCGCCGACGATTTTGGCATGAATCCGGCTATCGATGCCGGCATACTGGAACTGGGCCGGGCGGGCCGCCTGAATGCCACCAGTTGCTTGTCGCTGGGGCCTTCGTTTTCAGCCAGTGCGCCGGCTTTGCAGGAATGCACGGGCTTGCAAGCGGGCTTGCATCTGAATTTTACCGAGTCCCTGGGGCAGAGCGGGCTGTACCTGCCCGTGTCGGCCCTGATTGCGCGCGCTTGGCTGCGCCGGCTGGATCCTCGGCGTATCCACGCCCAGATCGCAAGCCAGCTGGATGCCTTCGAGAACGCCATGGGGCGGCGTCCGGATTTCGTCGACGGCCACCAGCACGTGCATCAGTTTCCCCAGATACGCGACGCCTTGCTGGCGGAGCTGGACCGCCGCTATGCCGATGCGCGTCCCTGGCTGCGCTACACGCACAGCGCCTCCTTGGCCGGCATGCCGGCGGCCTTGCGCCTTAAGGCGCGGGTCATCGACGCATTGGGCGCGCGTTGCTTCGGACGCCTGGCGCGCCGCCGGGGCTTTAGACTGAACCGGCGCTTCCTGGGCGTGTACGACTTCCAGGGCGGCCAGGCCGTTTATGCGGAACTGTTGCGGCAATGGCTAAGCTTGGCGGCGGACGGCGATGCCATCATGTGCCACCCGGCCGGCCAGGCCTTGCCGGGCGACGGGTTGGGCGAGCAACGGCTGGCCGAATACCAGGTACTGCGCGGCGATGCGCTGGGCGGCTGGCTGCAAGAGTATGGCGTTTCGCTGTGCGCGGCGCCGCCCGTCGCGCCTATGTCTTCAGGTGCGGGGCAGTATTAGGCAGCGGGCTTGCTGCTGCTGCCTTCGCCCAGCGCGCGCTGCATGAATACGACGTCTATCCACTGATCGAACTTGAAACCGGTGGCGGCTTGCGTGCCGGCATGGGCGAAACCCAGGCTGCGATGCAGTCCTATCGAGCCTTGGTTGTCGTGGCCGGCGATAACAGCGATCATCTGCCGCCAGGGGCCTTGTTCGCAGCGTTCGATCAGAGCCGACAGCAGGGCGCCGCCCAGGCCCTTGCCGGACTGGCCGTGTTCCAGATAAATGGAGTCTTCTATGGTGTATCGGTAGGCGATGCGCGGCCGGTACAGCGATGCATAGGCGTAGCCCACGACGCGGCCGTTAAGCTCGGCCACCAGGTAGGGCATGCCCAGCGCCAGCACTTTTTCGCGCCTTTCCAGCATTTCCTGGAGCGTGGGCGGGGTTTCTTCGAAGGTGGCCGTGCCGTGCAGCACGTGGTGGGCATAGATGCCTTGCACCTGGTCCATGTCGCCCGCCTGGGCGTCGCGTATGACGGGCTTGCCCTGTGCGGGCCCCTCGGTGCTGAACACCTGTACTGGGACTTGCACTGCGGGGGCGCTGGCCATACTATTTTCCTTAATCGAAACGCAAGTATAAACATCGGGAGCCTTCCATGTCAGTACCCATCAATCCGCTTACCGACACATTCGCCGTTGCGCCGCAACTGTCCCCGCAAGACATGCAAGCCGTGGCCGACGCCGGCTTCAAAAGCGTCATCATCAATCGCCCGGACCTGGAAGGCGGCCCCAGCCAGCCTGCCTCCTCCGACGTGATGGCGGCGGCCCGCGCCGCCGGCATGGCGGTCGAATATCAACCCGTGGTCGGCAGCGCCATCACGGCCGATGACGTCGCCCGCTTCGCCCAGCTTCTGAAAGAGCTGCCCGCGCCTGTTCTGGCCTATTGCCGCACGGGTACGCGGTGCACCTACCTGTTCAACGCCGCGCGCTCTCTTTGATTTGTATCAGGCCCCCGCGTATATACCGACTGTTATTTCGCGGCGGTTGGGGTTAAGCTGTTGACACTTCATCACCGATTGGGAGTCAACCTTATGTTCAAGAAGATACTTATCCCAACCGACGGCTCGGCCCTATCGGCGCAAGCCGCCAACAAGGGTGTTTGCTTTGCCCGTGAAACGGGCGCCGAAATCGTCGCCTTGTACGTCACCCAGCCCTTTGCGGCCACGGTGGGCTTCGATGGCATGGCCGCGGCCTACGCCATCACCGACGAAGACTACGACAAGACCGCCCAGGAACAGGCCCAGAAATACCTGAAAGCGGTGCTTGATCGCGCCGAAACCGCGGGCGTCAAGGCCAAGGCCAAGGCGGTCTCCAATTTCAACGTGGCCGACGGCCTGGTGCAGGCCGCCGACGAAGAAGGCTGCGACCTTATCTTCATCGGCAGTCACGGCCGCAGCGGCTTGTCCCGGCTCTTGCTGGGCAGCGTCACCATCAAGGTGCTAAGCCTGGCCAAGACCGCGGTGCTGGTCTATCGCGTCAAGGAATCGGCTTAGGCCTCGGGAGGGCGCCCGCCCCTTTTTGCTTTAGCTGTACGAAAAAGCCCCGCCTGTGAATAACAGGCGGGGCTTTTGCATGCGGCTTGGCCGCCGTCGGGCCAAGCCTATTTGAACAGGGCGGCGGCCTTCAGCAGCGTTTCCCACACGCCTATGGCCAAGGGTATGCCCACATAAAGCCAGAATAGAATCAGCAGGATGGGCGAAGGGTTGGAGCGGACGGCGGTGGTGCTGTTGGTGTTTTCCATGACGGGTCTCCTTTATTTGGCGGCCATGGCCGGCGACATCAGGCCTTGCTGGTCGTTGCTCATGTGGTGGCGTGCGGCGACCGGGCGGACCAGCAGATTGCAGATGAAGCCGATGACCAGCAGGGTGGCCATCAGGTACATGGTGGCCGTATAGGATTGCGCCGCGGGCACGCCGTGGTCGACCTGGTACTGGCGAATGTAATTCACCAGCGTCGGGCCGAAGATGCCGGCGGCCGCCCAGGCGGTCAGCAAGCGTCCGTGTATGCCGCCCACGTAGCGGGTGCCGAACAGGTCGGCCAGGTAGGCCGGAACCGTCGAGAAGCTGCCGCCGTACATCGAAATGATGATGCAGTAGAACAGCACGAAGAGGGCCACGTTGCCGGCCGATCCCATGCCGGGCACCAGGAAATACAGCGCCGTTCCCAGCACAAAGAAGATCGAGTAGGTGTTTTTGCGGCCCACGTAATCCGACACCGACGACCAGAAGAAGCGGCCCAGCATATTGGCCAGCGACATCACGCCCACGAAGCCCGCCGCGGCGGCCGGCGTGATCGCGCCCTTGAAGCTTTCCTGGATCATCACCGACGCCTGGCCCAGTACGCCGATGCCGGCCGTGACGTTCAGGCACAGCGCCCACCACAGCAGCCAGAACTGCGGGGTCTTGAGCGCCTGGTCGATATGCACGTGGTTGCGGGAAATCATGGCGCTTTGATTGGCGGGAGGGGTCCAGCCGTCGGGTTTCCAGTCGGCGGCGGGTATCCGTATGGCAAAGGCGCCTATCATCATCGAGCAGAAATACAGGGCGCCCATGACGACGAAGGTCTGGACCACGCCTACCGATGTGGGGGTGCTGAAGTGCTTCATCAGCGCCACCGACATGGGCGACGCGATGAAGGCGCCGCCGCCGAAGCCCATGATGGCCATGCCGGTAGCCATGCCGCGCTTATCGGGGAACCACTTGATCAGCGTGGATACCGGCGATACGTAGCCTATGCCCAGGCCCACACCGCCCAGTACGCCGTAGCCCAGGTAGACCAGCCATATCTGGTGCAGCGATATCCCCAGGGCCGCCACCATGAAGCCTCCGCCGAAGCAGCATGCGGCGGTGAACATGGCCTTGCGCGGACCCACTTCCTCCAGCCATTTGCCGGCGAAGGCCGCGGACAGGCCCAGGAAGAAGATGGCCAGGCTGAATATCCAGCCCAGCGTGGGCAAGTCCCAGTCGCCCGGCGCGGATTGGGTGATGCCCAGCAGCTTGGTCATGGGGTTGTTGAACACCGAGAAGGCGTAGGCCTGGCCTATGCACAGGTGAACCGCCAGGGCGGCCGGGGGAATCATCCACCGGTTGAAGCCGGGCGGAGCGGTGATGCGTTCCTTACTGAAGAAACCGTGGTCTGCGGAATTGGTACTCATATTGTCTCCTTGCGACTTCGTGGACGCGGTCTGTATTACGTTTGTGCGGAAGCGGAAAGAAAAGCCGGATGGTGGGGGCTAGCGATTCCTGTGTTGAAAAAAGGCAAAAAGACTCCCTGCATCGGGTCGAAACCCAATGCGCTGTGCATGAAAACCGAGTGGTGGAAACTTAGGCGGTGGTCGGCATTTTTGGTGTCAGTCGTTCCCTGTTTTGGCTGATGGCCTGTAGCGCGATGTCGCTAAGGCCGGTTTCACCGAGTTGCCCGTCGGGCTGGGTTTCGAGGAAGTTCAGCATGGCGATGCGCATGCGGGGTTCCCAGAACTTTTGTATGTGGTTGGCGACGCCTTCCAGGCCTTCCTGGCGGTCGGGGAAGGATTCGAAGAACTGGCCGATGCGGTTGGCCAGCGTGATCAGGTGTGCAATGTTGTTCAAGATGGGCTCCCTGGAATGCTCAGGTATTCGGGGTGGCTGTAGACGGTGAAGCGCGGGCCGCGCGCGAATCCGGCCAGCAGCAGGTTCAATTCGTCGGCCATCTGGATGGCGTAGCTGGTGGGGGCGGACACCGCGGCCAGCGCGGGGATGCCTGCGGCCGCCGCTTTCTGCACCATCTCGAAACTGGCGCGGCTGGAAATCACGGCAATGCCCTGCGTCGTGTCCTGCGTATTGCGGATCAGGTGGCCGATGAGTTTGTCCAGCGCATTGTGCCGGCCCACGTCCTCGCGCACCTGCCCTATATTGCCATCGAGGTCGGCCCAGCCGGCCGCATGCGTGGCGCCCGTGGCCAGATGCAGCGGCTGGCGCGCGCGCAACTGGTCGACCGCCGTTGAAATGGCGGTGGCGGAGAAAGGCCGTGACGGCGTCGGCAGGGCGGGCAGTTCGCGCCGGACCTCGTCCAGGCTTTCAATGCCGCACAGCCCGCAGCCGCTGCGCCCCGCCAGGCTGCGCCGGCGCAGCTTCAACTGGTTCAGGCAGGCGCTGGCCATCTCGACCTGGATGACGAAGCCAGTGGGGCGTTCGACGATATCCATGCCGTAGATGTCGCGGGCCGAACGGATGATGCCTTCGGTATACGAGAAACCGAAGGCGAAATCCTCGAGGTCGGTAGGCGAGGTCAGCAGGGTCGCGTGGCCGATGCCGTTGTATTCCAGCGCCACCGGAACTTCCTGAGCGACAAGGTCCGTTTCCTCGCGGCCCGGCGTCTGTTCCCCGGCGCGCAGCACACGTCGCAAGCCGCTGCCGGCCGGCGCGGTGGCTTGCGATTCGTGATGCGATAGGTCGCCGGGTTTCATCGTGCTTTCCTATTCCTGTGGACTCAGCACGGGCGCCGCTTTCGGCGCTTCCGCAGCGGCCGCTGCCGTCGCGCCCTGTTCGCGTCGGCGCTGTTCGAGCAGGGACAACTGGACGTCGCTGAAGCGCGACCACTTGGCCTGCCACTGCGACGGCTCCGTCACCAGCCGCGCCTGCACGGCCGTGACTTTGTACTCGGGGCAGTCCGTCGCCCAGTCGGTGCTGTCGGTGGTGACGACGTTGGCGCCGGATTCGGGAAAGTGGAAGGTGGTGTAGACGACGCCGGGCTGCACGCGTTCGGTCACGTTGGCGCGCAGCACGGTTTCGCCCGCGCGGCTTTGCACCGCCACCATGTCGCCTTCGCGTATGCCGCGGTCTTCGGCGTCTTGCGGGTGGATTTCAAGCAGGTCTTCGCTGTGCCACAGCACATTGGGCGTGCGCCGCGTCTGGGCGCCCACGTTGTACTGCGACAGGATGCGGCCGGTGGTGAGCAGCAGCGGGTACTTGCGGGTGCTGCGCTCGTCGCTGGGCACGTACTTGGTGATCATGAAGCGGCCTTTGCCGCGCACGAACTCGTCCACGTGCATGATGGGGGTGCCGTCGGGCGCCTCGGTGTTGCAAGGCCACTGCACGCTGCCGCCCAGCTCGTCTATCTTCTTGAACGAGACGCCCTGGAAGGTGGGGGTCAGCCGGGCGATCTCGTCCATGATCTCCGAGGGATGGCTGTAGTTCATGGGGTAGCCCAGGGCATTGGACAGGGCGCAGGTGACTTCCCAGTCGCCCATACCGGATTTCGGCTCCATGACCTTGCGCACGCGCGATACGCGCCGCTCGGCATTGGTGAAGGTGCCGTCCTTTTCCAGGAAGGACGAGCCGGGCAGGAATACGTGCGCATACTTGGCCGTTTCGTTCAGGAAGATGTCCTGGACGATGATGCATTCCATCGAGGCCAGCGCCTTGGCCACATGCTGGGTGTTGGGGTCGGATTGGACGACGTCCTCGCCCTGGCAATACAAGCCCTTGAAAGAGCCGCTGATGGCGGCGTCGAACATATTCGGTATGCGCAGGCCGGGCTCGGGCTGCAAGGTCACGCCCCAGTCCGCTTCGAACTGACGGCGTACCGTGTCGTCGGAGATGTGGCGATAGCCGGGCAGTTCGTGCGGGAAGGAGCCCATGTCGCAGGAGCCCTGCACATTATTCTGCCCGCGCAGCGGATTCACGCCCACGCCTTCCTTGCCCAGGTTGCCGGTGGCCATGGCCAGGTTGGCGATGGCCATGACGGTGGTCGAACCCTGGCTGTGTTCGGTGACGCCCAGGCCGTAGTAGATGGAGCCGTTGCCGCCGGTGGCGAACAGGCGGGCCGCGCCGCGCAAGTCGGCCGCCGGCACGCCGGTGGCCGCCTCCATGGCTTCGGGGGAATTTTCGGGCAGGGAGACGAAGTCGCGCCATTGCTCGAATGCCGGCGCCTCGCAGCGCTCGGCGACGAAGGCTTCGTCTATCAGGCCCTCGGTGGCGATGACGTGGGCCATGGCGGTCAGCACGGCGGTGTTGGTGCCCGGCCTGACGGGCAGGTGGTAATCGGCCTTGACATGGGGCGCGTCGACGAATTCGATCTGGCGCGGGTCGATGACGATCAGCTTGGCGCCCTGGCGCAGGCGGCGCTTCAAGCGCGAGGCGAATACCGGATGGGCGGCGCTGGGGTTGGCCCCCATGATGATGACCACGTCGGTGTACATGACCGAGTCGAAGGTCTGGGTGCCGGCCGACTCGCCCAGCGTGGTCTTCAGGCCGTAGCCTGTGGGCGAGTGGCAGACCCGCGCGCAGGTGTCGACGTTGTTGGTGCCGAAGGCGGCGCGCACCAGTTTCTGGACCAGATAGGTTTCTTCATTGGTGCAGCGCGAGGACGTCAGGCCGCCTATGGAGTCGCGGCCGTACTTGGCCTGTATGCGCTTCAGTTCCGACGCCGCGTACGAGATGGCCTCTTCCCAACTGACTTCGCGCCAGGGCTCGGAGATGTCGCCGCGTATCATGGGCTTGAGCATGCGGTCTTCGTGCGTGGCATAGCCCCAGGCGAAGCGGCCTTTCACGCAGGAATGGCCGCGGTTGGCCTGGCCGTCCTTCCAGGGCACCATGCGCACGACTTCCTGTCCTTTCATTTCGGCCTTGAAGGCGCAGCCCACGCCGCAATAGGCGCAGGTGGTGATGATGGAGTGTTCGGCCTGGCCCTGGTCGATGACGGTTTTTTCCATCAGGGACGAGGTGGGGCAGGCTTGCACGCAGGCGCCGCAGGAGACGCAGTCGCTGTCCAGGAAGCTGTCGTTCTGGCCGGCGGTAATGCGCGAATCGAAGCCGCGGCCGGTGATGGTCAGGGCGAAAGTGCCCTGGACTTCATCGCAGGCGCGCACGCAGCGGCTGCACACGATGCATTTGGACGGGTCGTAGGCGAAATAAGGGTTGGAGACGTCGGCGGTGTCGTTCAGGTGGTTGGCGCCGTCCAAGCCATAGCGCACGTTGCGCAGCCCGACCACGCCGGCCATGTCCTGGAGTTCGCAATCGCCGTTGGCCGGACAGGTCAGGCAGTCCAGCGGGTGGTCTGAAATATACAGCTCCATGACGCCGCGGCGCAGTTCGTGCAACTTGGGCGTTTCGGTCCAGATGACCATGCCTTCCTCGACCGGCGTGGTGCACGAGGCGGGATAGCCCTTGCGCCCTTCGATCTGCACCAGGCACAGGCGGCAGGAGCCGAAGGCTTCCAGGTTGTCGGAGGCGCAGAGCTTGGGGATGTTGATGCCGGCTTCGGCGGCGGCGCGCATGACCGAGGTACCCGCAGGCACGCTCATATCGGTGCCGTCTATGCTTACGCGGACCATCTGCGTACTGGTCGATGCCGGGGTGCCGAAGTCGCGATCGCGCTTGATGACTGTTTCTAGCATGGTGGTCTCCGTCAGGCCGTTTGCGTGCTTGCGGCTTGGTGGGCGGGCAGGCCGAAGTCTTCGGGGAAGTGTTCCAGCGCCGATAGCACCGGGTAGGGCGTCATGCCGCCCAGGGCGCACAGCGACCCGGCCAGCATGGTGTCGCATAGATCGCGCAGCAGGGCGACCTGGGTTTCGCGCTGTTCGTTGTGCCGTATCTTGTCGATGACTTCGGCGCCGCGTACGGAGCCGATCCGACAGGGCGTGCATTTGCCGCAGGATTCGATGGCGCAGAACTGCATGGCGTACTCCGCCATTCGGGACATGTCGACGGTTTCGTCGAAGGCGACCAGGCCGCCGTGGCCGACCATGGCCGAGATGCCAAGATAGGCTTCGTAGTCCAGCGGTACGTCCCATTGCGATTCGGGCAGGTAGGCGCCCAGCGGCCCGCCTACCTGGACGGCGCGCAAAGGCTTGCCGCTGGCGCTGCCGCCGCCGAAGTCGTAAAGCAGCTCGCGCAGCGTCAGGCCGAAGGCTTTTTCGACCAGGCCGCCTTGCTTCAGGTTGCCCGCAAGCTGGAAGGGCAGGGTGCCCCGCGAGCGGCCCATGCCGAAATCGCGGTAGAAGCCGGCGCCACGCGCCAGGATGATGGGCACCGAGGCCAGCGAGATCACGTTGTTGATGACGGTGGGTTTGCCGAACAGGCCCTTGACGGCGGGCAGCGGCGGCTTGGCGCGCACCAGCGCGCGCTTGCCTTCCAGGCTCTCCAGCAGCGAGGTTTCTTCACCGCAAATATAGGCGCCGGCGGCGCAGCGTACTTCCAGGTCGAAGGCGCGGCCGCTGCCATGGATGTTGGCGCCCAGCCAGCCGGCGTCGCGTGCGCGGGCGATGGCGGCTTCCAGCGCGGCGATGGCGTAGGGGTATTCGGAGCGCACGTAGATATAGCCGTAGCTGGCCTGCACGGCCAGGCCGGCGATGGCCATGCCTTCGATCAGAGCGTAGGGGTCGCCTTCCATCAGCATGCGGTCGGAAAACGTGCCCGAATCGCCTTCGTCGGCATTGCACACGATGTATTTTTGATCGGCGTCGGTGGCCAGCACCGTCTTCCATTTGATGCCGGTGGGAAAGGCAGCGCCGCCTCGCCCGCGCAGGCCGGATTCGACGACCTGGTCGACGATGGCGGCCGGCGTCATGGCCAGCGCTTTTTCCAGGCCCTGGAAGCCTTCGCGGGCCTGGTAGTCTTCCAGGGAAAGCGGGTCGGTGATGCCGACGCGCGCGAAGGTCAGGCGTTCCTGGTTTTTCAGGTAGGGGATGTCTTCGGTAAGTCCATGGGCAAGTGCATGCGGCTTGCCTTGCAGCCAGCCGGCGTCGAACAGGCCGGGCACGTCGGTGGCCTCGACCGGCCCATAGGCGACACGGCCCTGGGGCGTGTCGACCTCGGCCAGGGTTTCCAGCCACAGCAGGCCGCGCGAGCCGTTGCGCACGATGGTGAC
>JBARWC010000043.1:0-2850 GCA_049646585.1 Burkholderiaceae bacterium
TGCAGGCCGAGGTCGCGGCCACCGATGACAGCCGCGCTCAGGGGCTGATGAACCGGGCGTCGCTGCCCGAAAGCCACGGCATGCTGTTCGTGTTCGACAACCCGACCACCACCTGTTTCTGGATGAAAAACACGCCGCTGCCCTTGTCGATCGCCTTCATCGACGTCCGCGGCACCGTCGTCAATATCGCCGACATGCAGCCGCGCACGCTGGACGCGCACTGCCCGACCGCGCCCATGCTGTATGCCCTGGAAATGCGGCAAGGCTGGTTTCGCGAACGCCTGATCCAGGCGGGCGCCGCCGTCCAGGGTTTGCCGCAACGCTAGGCGGCAAATTTCCCCGCATGAAAATGCCCGGGCGGACCCGGGCAAGAAAAGAGGGGCGCCCAGCGCCCCTTTCGCGTTTCTTAGACGCGTTCGAGGATGACGGCGATGCCCTGCCCCACCCCGATGCACATGGTGCACAGCGCATAGCGTCCACCGGCCTTGTGCAGTTGATTGACCGCGGTCAGCGCCAGGCGCGCCCCGCTGGCGCCCAAGGGGTGGCCCAGGGAAATCGCGCCGCCGTTGGGGTTGACGCGCGGGTCGTCGTCGCGCAGGCCCAACAGGCGCATGACGGCCAGCCCCTGCGATGCGAAGGCTTCGTTCAGTTCGATGACATCCATCTGGTCTATGGAAAGGCCGGCCAGCGCCAGCACCTTTTGCGCGGCCGGCGCGGGGCCTATGCCCATGATGCGCGGCTCGACGCCCGCCGTGGCCATGGCGACGACACGGGCGCGCGGCGTCAGGCCCTGTTCGCGGGCCATGGACTCGGAGGCGACCAGCAAGGCGCAAGCGCCGTCGTTGACGCCCGAGGCGTTACCGGCGGTAATCGTGCCGTCGGGGCGGACGATGGGTTTGAGGCGCGCCAGGGCCTCCAGCGAGGTCTCGCGGGGATGTTCGTCGGTGTCGACCACGACGGGATCGCCCTTGCGCTGCGGAATATGTACAGGCGTGATTTCAGCCTTGAAGAAGCCGGCCTTTTGCGCCGCGGCGGTCTTGGCCTGGCTGGCAAACGCAAAAGCGTCCTGGTCGGCACGGCTGACCTTGTACTGGTCGGCCACGTTCTCGGCCGTTTCAGGCATGGAGTCCACGCCGTACTGGGACTTGAGCAGCTTGTTGACGAAGCGCCAGCCTATGGTGGTGTCGAAGATGGAGGCGCTGCGGGAAAACGCGGTCTCGGCCTTGCCCATGACGAAGGGCGCGCGGCTCATGCTTTCCACCCCGCCGGCCAGGACGAATTGCGCATCGCCGGCGCGTATGGCGCGTGCGGCCGAACCGATGGCATCCAGGCCCGACCCGCACAAGCGGTTGATGGTGGCGCCCGGCACACCGATGGGCAGGCCCGCCAGCAGGGTCGCCATGCGCGCCACGTTGCGGTTGTCCTCACCCGCCTGGTTGGCGCAGCCCAGCAAAGCGTCGTCCAGCCTGGACCAATCGACGTCCGGATTGCGCTGCATCAGGGCCTTGATGGGAATGGCCGCCAAGTCGTCGGCGCGCACGGGCGCCAGCGCGCCGCCGTAGCGGCCGAAAGGGGTGCGAATCGCGTCGCAGATAAAAGCGTCTATGGTCATGGTCTAACCTGGAAGGAAGGAAAAATCGAGAGCCTGAAAAGGCGGCGGCCGACGTCAGCGGCCACCCAGCGAAATAATCTTAGCGTATTCGATCGGGATTCCCGCCGGATGCCGGGCGAACTGTCCACGGCATGGCCATGCGCTTTTCTTTTGTGAAATAAAAACCCCGGCACAGCCGGGGTTGGACGACATGGGCCTAGCTAGGCCCGCCTGGGGCGATCAGCCCAGGTTGGAGGCGGCGAATTGCCAGTTCACCAGGTTCCAGAAGCTTTCCAGATACTTGGGACGGGCATTGCGGTAGTCGATGTAGTAGGCGTGTTCCCAGACGTCACAGGTCAGGAGGGGCACGTCGGAGGTGGTGAGCGGCGTTGCGGCGTTGCTGGTGTTGACGATGTCCAGCGTACCGTCGGATTTCTTGACCAGCCAGGTCCAGCCGGAGCCGAAATTGCCGGCGCCCGATTTGCTGAAGGCTTCCTTGAACGCGGCAACGCTGCCCCATTTGGCATTGATGGCCGTCAGCAAGGCGCCCGTGGGCTCGCCGCCGCCCTTGGGCGACATGCTGTTCCAGTAGAAAGTGTGGTTCCAGACCTGGGCCGCGTTGTTGAATACGCCGCCGGAGGACTTCTTGACGATGTCTTCGAGCGAGGCCGATTCGAATTCGGTGCCGGCGATCAGGTTGTTCAGGTTGGTGACGTAAGCTTGGTGATGCTTGCCGTAGTGGAATTCCAGGGTTTCCTTGGAAATGGTGGGAGCCAGAGCGTCAAGTGCGTACGGAAGCGGGGGAAGCGTGAAAGCCATGTTCGTTTTCCTTCAAAAAAAACCAGTCGGGTGCCGATGAAAAGCACGTTTTAGCGCATAGGGTAAACGTTGAACCCTTAAAGTTCAGAGCAAACCATGTGCCTGTAAAACATCCACCTGCAGCCTGCCCCGACCAAGCTCAACATTAAGCTGATCGCCAACACTTAAGTCTAACGCATTTTTAACGATGTTCCCGCTTTCGTCGCGGACGATGGCGTAGCCGCGATCCAGTATGTTGCGGGGGCTCAAAGCCTGCAAAGTCTGCGAGGCGGCGTCCAGCCGCTGGCGGCGACGCTCGATATGGCGCAAGGCCAGATCGGCCAACCGCGCCTGCTTGCGGTCGAGCTCGCCGCGCATGCCTTCCAGCCGCGGCTGCGCATAGGCCAGCCGGGCCCGCAGCGCCGCCAGCCGGGCGGCATGGCGCTCGTGCGGATGCAGTG
>JBARWC010000044.1:0-35436 GCA_049646585.1 Burkholderiaceae bacterium
GAATCGCCCGCGGCGGGGGTATGGAAGCCGGTCAGGCCGCACATAGTGGTCCTTGGATGTGTTTCATGGCTATAGGGCTCGTCATGACGATAGGCGCGCCGTACGGCGCGGAAGCAAAAGCGGCAGGTAGGACTCCACCACCAGGTCGGCGTTGAAGTCTTGGGCGCGCCGCCTGACGTCGGGCGGATGCGGGTCCGCCAGGGTGTCGTCCATGGCTTGCGCCAACGCGGCGGGGTCGCCCACGGGCACCAGCCTGCCCCAGCGGCCCTGGCCTAGTATTTCCTCCGGCCCGCTGGGGCAGGCTGTGCTGATGACGGGCGTGCCGCAGGCCATGGCTTCGACCAGCACATTGCCGAAGCCCTCCCAGCGCGAACTGAGCACGAAGGCGGCGGCGCGGCCCATCCAGGCAGAGGGATTGGGCTGGAAGCCCGCCAGCAGGATGTCTTCTTTGCAAGGCAGTGCGCCGATCTGGGCTTCCAGCGCCTGGCGTTGCCCGCCCTCGCCCAGTATGGCCAGCCGCAGTGGGCGCCGCGCGCGCAGCAGGGCGAAGGCGCGGATCAGGGTCGGGAAATCCTTTTCCGGGCTTAGCCGGCCCGCCGCCACGATGACGGGCGGCTCGCCGGGGGCGAACCACGGGTGATCCAGCGGCTCGGCGCTTTTTGCGGCCAAGGCCGCCGTGTCGATGGGGTTGTGGCGCGTATGAATGCGTTGCGGCGCGCAGCCCAGCCGCTGGGCCAGGTCACGGGCGACGCCGTCGGAAACGGCGATGATGGCATCGGCGCGCGCATAGGCGGGCCGCATCAGCCAGGGCAGGCACCATGCCATGCCTCGATTCGAATCCGACAGAAGCTGGCTGAGGTTGGCGTGTTCCGTCAGGACCAGGCGGGTCGGCACCTTGGCGATGCGGCAGGCCCAGCTGGCGATGATGTTGACGTAGTTCATGGCCGACACCAGGGTGGCGGGGCATTCGCGGCGCAGGTAGCGGGCCAGGGGCTGTAGGGTCTGCCGGGTATGGGATGCTTGCAGGTCGACGATGCGCACCAGGGGCGATACGTCGGCCAGGTAGATGCCGGCCTTGCGGGCCAGTACCAGGTCGACGTCCAGCCCCTTGGCGGCCAGGCCGTTGGCCAGCGATACCATGACGCGTTCCGCGCCGCCGCCGTGCAGCGACGGGATGAACAGCGCAAGCTTGTCGCTGCTTGCGCGGGAGGCCATGGGCAAGGGTAGGCGCCTTGCGGCGATAGTGGTTTCAGGCAAGGATTGCATGGCGAAAGTCCCTATCCAGCGCCAGACGCACGGGCGTCAGTTGCGCGGGGGTTTGGCGCAGCATGGCGGCGATGATGTCGCGCACCGGGCGTTGCATGAACTCGGCAAGCGCGATGCAAGCGTCGCGCTTGCCGCAGTAGGTGAACAATTGCAGGACCTTGGGGTCCCATTCAAAGCCGATGACGGGCACGTCCAGCACCATGGCCGTTACCGTGGCGTGCATGCGATAGGCGGCCAGCGCCCGATAGCCGCCTATGCGCCTCAGCAGGTCGTCGGGCGACTCGATGCTGGTGCACACCGACAGGCCGGGGTATTTGGGCGACAGCGCTTGCCAGACGGCATGCGCGAACTCGTTGTCGGCGCCGGAGCCGTTGGAGATCAGCTCTATGCGCTCGGCGCCTACCTCGCGGGCCAGTGCGGCGATCAGGTCGTCCCACCATTGCAGGGCATAGCGTGGGTCGGCCATGGGGTGCTCGGGCGTCACCGCCCGCAGGACCGAGGGCGCGATCACGCCCAGGCCTATGACATCGCCCGGCTCGCTAGGGTTGTCCTGGCGGTTCAGGTACAGGCCGGTGTCGACGCCGCACAGGATCTTGTGCCTGGCGGCTTCCCCGGCTATGGCCTTGATCAGCTCGTAGGTGTTGCCGTCGCGGCAGACCACGCAGGTCACCGCGTCGGACCGCAGGATGCGTGCCATGATCCTGCGGCCCAGCCGGCTGTAGCCTTTGCCGGCGCCGACCGAGAACAGCTTGACGGGCACGCCGCGGCGTTCGCACTGCTGGACGATGCGCAGGATGAGCAGTGGGAAGTTCAGGTAGTTGTCCATCAGCAGATTGCCGCCGCCTATGACCACCTGGCGGTGGCGCGCCACCTGGTAGCCGTTTGCGATGCGGCGATAGCGCGTGCAATAGAACAGCAGCGCGATGGCGTAGTTGACCAGGTCGACGCGCAACAGGGCGCGCCACAGGCGCTGCGGCAGGGACGGCGTGCCGGGCTTGGAGCTGGCGGGGGCTGTTTGGCCTGGATTGGAAGCGGTCCGGTCCGTACTGACCGAGGGTTCGGCGCTAGGCGGGACGCTGCCGTAGAAGTCGCGGAAGGTGGCCGGGACGCCGTGCGCGGCGCATAGTTTTTCGATGGCCAGCTTGATGATGCCGTCGCCGACGTTGCGCGATGCGTATTCGCCGATGAACAGGGTCTGCCGGATGGCGCTCTTTTCTTGGATGGTGTCGGGAACTTGGCTCATGTCTGCGTTCCCTGGATTTTTCCACCGCGCCGGCGCAGTTGGGCTTCGAGCCTTTCCTTCAGGAATACGTGGCCAGCGACGCCGGCAAGCTGGCTTAGCAGCAGGTAAAGGGCGGCGAAGCAAAAGCCCCCCGCTAGCGCATGCCAGCTTGGGTTCAGGCCCGCCGCGTGCATCAACCAGGCGGTGGCGCCCGCGCTGGCGGCGGCCACGGCGATGGGTTCGAACATGTCCAGCAGCTGGGCGCGCCAGGTGTAGCCGATCTGGGTGGCGGAGCAGTGCATGTAGTAAAGGCTGGATAGCGCGACGGCCAGGATCTGGCCCGCCACGATGCCGATGAGCCCGAAGGGAATCGACCCGGCCAGCAAGGCCAGGTGTATAGCCTTCTTGGTGATGCCGGTGTACAGCACCAGGTCGGTTCTGCCGAGCACCTTCAGCATATTGAAGTTGATGGTGTGGACGGGCAGCAGCATGCCGGCGATACACAGCAGCTGCAGGTAGGGCACGGCCGGCATCCAGCGGGCGTCAAAGGCTATCTTGAACAGGGGGTCGGCCAGGACGGTGATCAGCAGCAGCGCCGGCGCCATGATGTAGAACAGCAGCTGCAGCACGATGCGGTACATGCGGCGCAGGCCGTCCAGGTCGTCCTGCAGCTGGGCCATGGCCGGGTAGGTGGCCTGCTGGACGGCGCTGTTCAACTGGTCCACCACCAGGTCGCGTATGCGTTTGGCAAAGTAGTACAGGCCGGTGGCTTCGGCGCTGAACACGCGGCCTATGACCAGCACGTAAGAATTTTCGTAGAGCACGTTCAAGGTGCTTTCCAGAGTCAGTTTCGAGCCGAAGCCGAACATCCGCCGGAAGGCCGGCATGCTGAAAGCCAGGCTGGGCCGCTGCCAGCCGCCGCTTAGCCAGAGCAAAGACGTGGACACGGCGGCGGCTATCATGAACTGCGCGATCAGGCTCCACACGCCCAGGCCGGCATAGGCCATGAGCACGGCGATGATGCCCGCGACAATGGTGGCGGTGGAGTTGATGCGCATCAGCGACTTGAAGTCCATGGCCCGGTTCAGCAGCGCCAACTGCACCACCTTGAAGGCATTGATGAACAGGACCAGCCCGATCACGCGTATCAGCGCGATCAGCTCGGGTTGTTCGTAAAAATAGGCGACCCAGGGCGCCGATAGGTAAAGCGCCAGGTAGATCAGCACGCTGAAGGCAAGGTTGGTGACGAAGGCCGTCGACAGGTCTATGTCTTCAAGCTGCTTTTGCCGGATGATGGCCTGGCCGAAGCCCGACACCATCAGGACGTCGGCCAGGGCATAGCAGATGGCGATCATGGCCATCAGGCCGAAGGCGTCGGGCGTCAGGAAGCGCGCCAGGAACAGGGTGAAGACCACCGATGCCCCGCGGCTGACCACCATATTGGCCAGGTTCCATGCGATGCCGTTGCCGACTTGTCTGCCCAAGGTGTTCATCGTTCAACTGTCCTTGGCGCCATACTCGTAGTGGGCGTAGCGGTAGCTGCCGTACTTGCCGCCATAGCGGCGGTTGGATACGGACAAGTCGTTGAAGATGACGCCGTTGATTCTTGCACCGGATTGGCGCAGGCGTTTGGCCGATTCTTCCAGCTCGCCCAGCGTGGTGACTTCGGCCCGGGCCAACAGGAAGACGGCGCCGGCATGCGCGGCCAGCGCCATGGCATCGGACACGGCCAGCACGGGGGTGGTGTCCAGCAGCACGATGTCGTAGCGGCCGGACAGCGCCTGCAGCGCTTTGGATGCGGCCGGCGACAGCAGGAGCTCGGCCGGATTGGGGGGCAGCACCCCTGTGGTGATCAGGTCGACATTGGGCAGCACCTCGGGGCGTATGGCCTGATCCGCCTGTATCGTGCCGCTGATCAGCTCGCTGACGCCCTTGGCGCGTTGCAGTCCGAAGTACTGGTGGATATAGCCCTTGCGCAGGTCGGCGTCGACCAGCAGCACACGCTTGCCGGCGGCGCCCAGCACGGCCGCGAAGTTGACGCTGGTGAAGGACTTGCCTATGCCCGGCGTGGGGCCGCTGAACAGTACGATGTTGTTGGGGGCGTCCAGCATGCCGAATTGCAGCGCGGTGCGCAGGCTGCGCAGGCTTTCGATGGCGGGGTCGCCCGGCGTGGTGTGGGCCAGGACATGATTGCCGGGGCGCCTGTCCGCGATCAGGCGGTGTAGCGCCATCTGGCCGGCCGTGTGCGGCACGGTGGCGAATACGTTCAGCCCCAGCGTGGATTCGATGTCGGCGGGGTCCTTGATGCCCGGGCGCATCATATTGCGCAGGAAGGCCGTGCCTACGCCCAGCACCAGTCCCAGCAGCAAGGCCACGGACAGCACCAGCGGTTTGTTGGGCTGTATGGGGCTGGTTGGGGCCACGGCCGTATCGACGACGCGCACATTGCCTATCTTGCCTTCCTTGACCAGCCGCAGTTGCTGGGCGCTGTTGAGCAGGCTGACGTAGAGTTCGCCGTTGACCTTCACGTCCTGCATCAGGGTCAGCAACTGCTGCTCCAGGTCCGGCAGGGTGCTGATTTTCTTGGATAGCTGCGCGATTTCCTTCTTCACCGCCGCAATCTGCTTGTCCAGCACCTGCATGGCGGGGTGGGCGTCGGTATACAGCGCCGCCTGTTCGCGGCGTTTTTGCTCCAGGGTGAAGAGCTGCGACTTCAACTGGACCGAGGTGTTCAGGGACAAGGAGCCTTCCGTGCCCAGGTCGAAGGTGCCGTGCTTGTCGCGGAAGGCCGTATAGCGGTCGGCGGCTTCATCGACCTTGGTTTTCAGTTCGGGCAGGAAGTCGTCCAGAAAGGCCAGCGATTTTTCCGCTTCGGCCGCCTTGCGCTGGATGTTCTGGTCGACGTAGGCCTGGCCGATGGCGTTCAGGATATCGGTGATGCGCCGCGGATCGGTTCCCGCCAGGACGGCGGAAAGCACGCCCGACTGCTTGCCTTTCTCGGAGACCTCCAGCGCGCTCTGCAGGCTTTTGATCATCGAGATGCGCGATTGGCGTGTCACGATGAAGCGGGCGCCGGGTTTTGCGTCAAGGGCGGCGATCCGGATCTGGGCGGGGGCGCCACGCAGTTCGAAGTCCGTCAGCTCGCCCACTTTGCCTTGCACCAGTTCCTTGCCGTCGGGGTCGCGCAGGACGTAGCCGTTCTCGGTGGCGGTCAGCGTCAGCGGCGTGCCTTCCAGCTCGGCCGGCATGTCCAGCCGGTCCAGCTGTATGGATTCCGATCCCCACACGTAGCCGTCCATGCCCAGCAAGCCTGGGTTGGACAGCGAGCTGGAATGGGACGACAGCCAGCGGCCCACAAAGGGCAGGTAGTCGGGCTGCGCATTCAGATGCAGCCTTAGGTTGTCGACGGCCTGGCCCACCACCAGCCGCGATCGCAGGATCTCGATCTCGGCCGAGGCGGACGATTGCACATTGAACAGCGCCGCCATTTCGCCCAGCGCATTGCTGGTCGGCCTGTCGCCCTGTTCAACCTGTATCAGGCTGTCGGCCTGATACACCGGCTGCTTCAGGAAGGCGTACAGCGCGCCGCAGAACAGGACGGCGGCGGCGATGGCGGCAATCAGCCAACGCGCTTCGATGACGATGTCGAGCAGGCCCAGAAGGTCGACGTCGTCTCTATCTTGTTGGTCCGCCAGGCTGGGCGGTATGTCGTTGTCAGATATGGTCATTGTGTCTTGAGCCCTCATCCGATTTGGCGGATGCGTTGCACCCAGTGGTCGACGCCGCGTTCGATGGCGGCATGGGCTTGTTCAAATGCTTCACGCGATTTTTGATAGGGGTCGACCACATCGAAGTCCTGGCCGCCCGGCTGTTCGCCCAGGCGGCGGATCTTGCCGCGCGCCAGGGGATAGCGTGCCGCCAGCTCGCGTTGGTGGCCGCTTTCCATAACGAGAATCAGGTCGGCGCGGGTGCACATGTCCTGGGTCAGCTGGCGGGCGCGATGCGCCGACAGGTCCAGGCCGTGGATATGGGCGATGTCTTGCGCCGTGCTGTCGGCGGGCTGGCCCACCAGCGCCGCCAAGCCCGCCGAATGCACGGCCTTGTCGGGGAAGTGCTGCCTGAGCAGCGCTTCGGCGAGGGGGCTTCGGCATATATTGCCGACGCATACGAGCAGGATGCTGTGCATGGTCATGATGCCTTTACTTCGTAGAGTTCCGTGTGTTGATGAACATCGAGTTGTAGCTGGGCAGCAGGTTGTTGATGAAGCGGCTCCAGCGCACCACCGGCGCCGGGTCTATATAGACCACGTCCCTGGGCTGCAACTGGAAGTCGTTGGCCAGGATGAAAGCCGCCGGCGACTTGGCGTCCAGGTGATAGATTTCGGGCTTGGCGTCTTCGCCGCCCATCTCCACCGGCAGCTTGCGCACTATGTAGATCTGACTGGGATCCGAGGTCCAGGGGTCGGGGCCGCCGGCCTCGCCCAGAGCTTCGGTCAGGGACAGGCGCCCGTCGTGCAGCGGCAGCGCGCGCGGCAGCCGCACTTCGCCCATCAGGAACACCTGCGATTCGACCTCGTTGCGGACTCGCAGCAGATCGCCGTCGGCCAGCAGGATGCGGTTGGGGTTTATGCCCTGGCGAGTCAGCTTGGGCAGGTTGATTTGTATGGTCTTGTCGTGGCGGGTCAAGGCGATGGATGAGCGATCCGCTTCCGGGCTGAAGCCGCCGGCGCGGTTGATGGCCTCCGGCAAAGTCATGGGAATATCGTCCAGCGTCTGCAAGCCGGGCGCGCGCACTTCGCCGTCCACGTAGATGCGGCCATTGCGGTAGGCCTGTATGCGCACCGTAATCTGCGGGTCTTGCACGTACTTGGATAGCCGCCGTGTCAGCAGTTCGCGTGCCTCGTTCTCCGTCAGCCCGGCGATCTTGATCGGACCGATGAAGGGAAACTGTATGGTGCCGTCGGGGTTGACGTTGTAGCCGTTACCCACGTCGGCCTGGCTGGTGGAGCCCATGCTGCGGTTGGATGTGGCCGGCGTCATGCCCAATTCGGGGTGGCCCCAGACGACGATGTTGACGACGTCGCTGCGCCCTATCCGATAGACCTTGCGGGTTCCGAACAGCTTCTTGATATTGCTGCCCACCCCATTGCCGGCTTCCTTGCGTTGCTGGGCGATAAGTTCGCGGGTGACGGGAATCAGGGTGCCGGCCGGGGCGGCGTCTTCCGTGGCGTTGCCGTTTTGTGTCTTGGCCCCCATGCGCATGCCTGGCGCCATGGCGCAGGCCGACAGCAGGAAGGCAATGGCCAGGATCGCCATCGTCGGTCGCATTCTGGCGAGATGGGCCAGGGCGTGTGCCGGAGTCAGAGTCGTCATCAAGTTCTTTTTCTTAAAGTCTAAAAAGGAAAGCTCGGCGGGCAAGCACGGCGAGATCGAATCGACAGGCAATAGCTACCCCCATGGATGCGCGCATGGCGCGATCCATCATTCATGAATCAATCAAGTGCCCGATCAGCTTTGCTGTCTATGGGCGTCGAAGCCTCCGCCGGTGCAGTGCGGCCGGATCGAAGGGCATATTCAATTTATCATCGGCATCCGGCCTGCCTGTAACAAACCGCAGTTGTTTACAACGGAACCGTCCATTTGGCGGAGGCGTGGCGGGAGTGTGAGCCGAAGTTTATTTTTTGGTTTTGTGTCAAAGCGAGTTTCGGCCACGGGCGAATTTGTTACCCGCTCCAGGATGGCGCCCACCGGGTTCATGTGACATCATTTGTGTGATGTCCTTTTGATAAGAAACCACATGTCACTGCGCGCCCGGAATGTGTCCGACTATGATCGGACGTGTTTTGGACCGCCGTGGCTCCAAGGTTGCTTACTGTTGCAAGCTATTGGACTTTCGTTGCACGTGCGCGGCCGCTGTTTGTCTGCCAGAGCTGGCTTTGAAGCGGGAGCATGGAATGGCTGGCATGGAAAAAGCCATCCGCTTTGACTGGATGGCTTTGATGTGGATGCCGTGCCCGAGCGCCGAATTGCCGTGCCGGGACGTTTAAGGAAATTGCTGGCGGGTGTGCATCACGGCCAGGACATTGACGCGGTCGGTCTGGACTTCGCACACGACGATGTAGTTCGGGTGGGCGATGACCTCGCGCGTGCCCGGCACACGGCCCGGCCTATATACATAGGGGTAATCCGACACGGGCAGCACCGAGTTCTCGATGACTTCATGCATGGCCAGCGCGGCATGCACATCGACATCGGCGATGTGGCGGATGATGGTGTTCAGGTCTTCGAGTGCGGCGGCACTCCAGGAGATAGGTAGCATGGCTGTCCAGTTCTTGTCGTTGTTATACCTGGACCTTTAGCGGTCGCGGCCCGGCTTTCCGGCGGAAGCTTCGTCCTGTTCGTCCAGCTTGCGGTGCAGCTTCTGGCGGATCAGCGCCATTGCTTCGTCGTGAGCGGTGCCTGGACGGGCGCTGTCGCGGCCCGCCTGCACTTTCGCGCGAAACCAGCGGTCGTAGCCGGCAGCCTGGTCTTCGGTCTCGAACTCCGAGACGATGGGAGAAAGGGGAGCGTTCATGGCGAAAGTTCCTGTTGGAGCTTTAAAGTATAGAACAATCGCCGGCTTGGCAACTTCGTGGTGTTATGACCTGCGAATTCCGCCCCAGAATCGATCGGAAGCCCTGAAAGGTGACCGTAAAGGGCAGTATAGTATTCGCATCAATGATCAATGGCGGATTTGCTTTGTGTGGAGCAATGGTTCCGCACACAACTTGGAAAATTGTGGACTATCACTGAAAGGAGCAGCTTATGGTTCGTGAAATTGCTCCGGTGGCCCCGGGCGAACTATTGCAGGAAGAGTTTCTGGCCCCGATGGGTATCAGCCAGTACCGCTTGGCCAAAGAGATCGGCGTTTCGGCGCGGCGCATTAATGAAATCGTAAAAGGCATGCGCGCCGTTACCGCCGATACAGACCTTCGCCTATGCCGGTTTTTCGGTTTGTCGGACGGCTATTGGCTGCGTGTCCAAGTAGCGTATGACACCGAAATCGCTAAAGATGCGCTGGCGGATGTGCTGGCCAAGATTAAGCCACTTGAGCACGCATAGGCCGCGGCAAGCAACCCATTTATGTCATTCCAATTCCGCGCGCAGCAGTTCGCGTGTTACGGCCCAGCCGTTGGAATGGTGGGCGCGCAGCAGTTCGCGCAACAGCAGTCCGTCGCGCTTGGTCAGCGCCGCCAGGATTTGTTCGT
Source organism: Burkholderiaceae bacterium (assembly GCA_049646585.1). GTDB lineage: Bacteria > Pseudomonadota > Gammaproteobacteria > Burkholderiales > Burkholderiaceae_B. Next base: position 9,735 of record JBARWC010000044.1, read on the forward strand.
GTTCCAGGGTGGCGCTGTGCCATCTGGCGTGTTCCAGATTCCCCGCATAGCGATAGCGTCTGATCTGCAGGCATTCGGCCTTGTATATCCTGGACAGCGCGGGGTTGTGGGCGCCGTCCACGATAAGCTGGTGGATTCTTTGATTGGTTTCAAAGTACAGCATCAGGTTCTGGTTTTCGAATGAACCTATCATCGCTTGATGCAGGCGCGTGATCTCGACCAGTTCCGTGTCGGTGATTCGGCTGCAGCTGAGCATGGCGGCGATGCCTTCCAGGCCGATCAGCAGTTCTATCTCGGCGTCGATGTGGTCGATGCTCAGCTTGGTGACGAAGGCCCCGCGATTGGGCTTCAACTGGATCAGGCCTTCGGATTCCAATATCTTCAGCGCTTCGCGCACGGGAGTGCGCGATAGGTCTTTCTGGCTTTCCAGGATCGATCTTTCCGAAATTCTCTGCCCAGGTTTCAACTCGCCGGTGACGATCAGGTCGCGCAGGCGATTGACGGCGGCCGTGGTCAGCGAGCCCCGCGATCGGGTCTGTGACTCCGTCGGCTGCCCAGCCAAGGCTTCCATATCGAATTGCATGCAAATCTCCGATTTCTACTCTGAATTAAGGGAAAACCATAGGAATCCTGTGAATTATTGCATGCAATAATTCGCAAAAACAGCTATTCTTCGAGTTTTTCAGGCCTTTGAGCGGCCTGCATGATCGCTTTGCATGCAGAGGCCTTTCCGTCCCGCCTGGGCATATTAACCGCCGTATCGATTCGGTTTTCAAAGAAATCAACTATCCATGAATTTCCACAATTATTTTTCCTCTGTGGCGCGGCCCGTGCAAAGCTGCATCGTGGGCAGCGGGGGCTTCGGCCGCAGCTTTCTGGCGCAAGGCCTGCGAGTGCCGCTGATGCAGTGCCGTGTGGCGGTGGACCTGGATGCCGCCATTGTCGTGCAGGCCATGCGCGACGTGGGCATTCCGGCGGATCAGATCAAGATCTGCGAGTCGGCCGAGTCGGCCCAGTCGGCTTGGGACGAGGGCTATTACATCGCCTCGTCCAGCCTGGCTCACGTGGTCGGCCTGCCTTTGGACATCGTGCTTGAAGCCACGGGCAGCCCCGAAGCCGGCGCCCGGCATGCCAAGATCGCCCTGGAGGCGGGGCTGCATCTGGCCATGGTGTCGAAAGAAGCGGACAGCGTGATCGGGCCGGGGCTGGCGCACCTTGGGCGTGCCAGCTATCGCATCGTGACGCCGGTGGACGGCGATCAGCCCAGCCTGTTGATCGGCTTGATTACCTGGGCGGAAAGCCTGGGATTGGAGATCGTCTGCGCGGGCAAGGCCAGCGAGTACGATTTTGTGTTCGATCCCGCCACGGGCAGCCTGACCAGTAACGGAGTGACGATAGCGGCGCCCGATCTGCAGGCGCAGTGGACGATGGCGCCTGGGCAAGCCCAGGCCGTGGTGGCGGCGCGTTCCAGGATTGCGGACGCGTTGCCGCAGCGCACCGTGCCTGATTTTTGCGAAATGCTGGTGGCGGCGAACTCCACCGGTTTCGGCCCCGACCTGCCCGACATGCACGCGCCCATACTGCGCACGGCCGAAATCCCCGAGGCCCTGCGCCTGCGTGAAGAAGGAGGCCTGCTGCATCAAGAGGGCGTGCTGGAGGTTTTCCATTGCCTCAGAAAGCCCGACGAAATCAGCTTCGCCGGCGGGGTGTTCGTGGTGGTCCGCTGCCATGACGAGCCCAGCTGGGAACTGCTGGCGGGCAAGGGACACGTGGTCAGCGCCGACCGCAAGACCGCGCTGATCTTCTTGTCGCGGCATCTGCTGGGGCTGGAAGCGGCCACCAGCATCATCGAGGCGGCGGGGCTGGGCGTATCCAGCGGCGCGGCCGAGCCCAGGCCGGTGCTGGACCTGGTCGCCCGGGCGACCCGGGACTTTGCCGCCGGAACGGTGCTGACCATGGGCGGCCATCACCATTCCATTGATGACGTGACGCCCATGCTGGTCAAGGCGGCGCCCTTGGGCGACCGCACGCCGGTGCCGTTTTACCTGATGGCCAACCAAAGGCTGTGCCGCGACGTGAAGTCCGGCGAAGTCATCTGCTATGGCGACATCGAGATCGAAAGCGCGACCACATTGCTTGAGCTGCGCAAATACCAGGATTCGGTGTTTTTCAGCCAATCCGCAGGCAGTCATTCTTAAACTAAACAGGAGATAAAACATGATGAACAAGAAAATCGCCGTGGCTTTTGCCGTGGCCGCAAGCATGACGGGCACCGCGGCATTTGCCGCCTGGGCGCCCACCAAGCCGCTGGAATTCATTGCCACGGCCGGCCCCGGCGGCGGCACCGATCAGTTTGCGCGCGTGGTGCAGTCCGTGGTGCAGAAGTACAAGCTGACTTCGTCCAGCGTCATCGTGTCGAACAAGGGCGGTGGCGGCGGCACCGAGGCGTTTGTGTTTGCCGAAGGCCACAAGGGAGATGCCAACAAGCTTATCTTCTCGACCAACCTGGCCTGGCTGATGCCCATGATCACCAACGTGGGCTACAAGATCGAGGACATGACGCCGGTGGCCACGATGGCGGCCGATGAGTTCGTCTTGTGGACGGGCGCTTCGTCGCCTTACAAGACTGCGCAGGACCTGATCGCCGGCGCCAAGGAAAAGAATGGGGCTCTGAAGATGGGCGGCGGCCAATCCAAGGACACCGATCATATTCTGACTCGCAAGATCGAGAAAGCCATGAACGTCAACATGACTTACGTGCCTTTCAAGTCGGGCGGCCAGGCCGCGGTGCAATTGGCCGGCGGCCATCTGGACGGCAACACCAACAATCCCGGCGAAAACATCTCTTACTGGAAGGCCGGCAAGGTGCGCCCGCTGTGCATATTCTCGGCTCAGCGTTTCGCGGCCACCGACAAGGTAACGGCCGACATGGCATGGTCGGATATTCCCACTTGCAAGGAAAGCGGCATTCCCATCGACCAGTTCAATATGCCGCGCACCGTGTGGCTGCCCGGCGGCGTAACGCCCGAGCAGGTCGAGTTCTACGTCAATCTGCTCAAGCAAGTGTCGGAGAAGCCGGAGTGGAAGGCCTGGGTGGCGCGCGGCGTGCAATCGGAATTTTTCCTGACGGGCTCCAAGCTGGATGACTACATCAAGAAGGATGCGGCCGATCATTACAAGCTGTTCGAGGCGGATGGCTGGCTGGCCAAGAAGTAATCTTTGAACCAGGACGGCCCCGCAAGGGGCCGCCGCTAGCAGTGGGAAACCATGTCACTTATTGACCGACGTACGATGGAGTTGGCTACGGCCGCCGCAATTGGTTTTTTCGGCGGCCTTGTCGTTGCGGGGAGCCTGCAATTGCAGGTTGGCTGGTCTCCTGAAACGGGGCCGCAGGCGGGCTATATGCCATTGCGGCTGGGCATCATGCTGTGCATCGTCAGCGTTCTGCTTTTCCTGGGCACCTTGCGCAGCGGCGATAGCGGCAGCTTCGTCAGCAAGCAGCAATTGAAGCTCACCCTGGCGATCTTCATTCCCACGGTCTTGTTGGTAGCCTCCATGCCGTTTCTGGGCTGCTATGCCGGTTCTTTGCTTTATCTGATCTACATGCTCAAGGTGCATGGTCATGCCAGCTGGCTGAAATCGCTGCTGATTCCGGTCGCCGTCATGATCGTGTTCTATCTTGTTTTCGAGCTTTGGTTCCAGGTCGAATTGGTCAAAGGGCCCATCGAGTCCTTCTTCGGTATATAGGGGGTTCGGATGACCGACCTTAACTTGCTGTGGTCCGGGTTCGAGACCGTGCTGACCGCCCACCACATCGCCATCATGGTGGGCGGCGTATTGCTGGGCATCCTGGTGGGTGTGCTGCCCGGCTTGGGGGCGCCTAATGGCGTCACCTTGCTGCTGCCCCTTACCTTCGCCATGGAGCCGGTCAGCGCCATCATTCTGCTGTCCTCGCTGTATTGGGGCGCCTTGTTCGGTGGGTCGACCACCTCCATTCTGTTCAATATTCCCGGCGAGCCTTCGTCGGTCGCCACCACCTTCGACGGCCATCCCATGGCCAAGAACGGGAAAGCGGAACAGGCTCTGGCAACGGCATTCCTGTCGGCCGGCTTCGGCGCCTTCGCCGGAGTCGTCGTGGTGACGCTTATCGCCAACCTGGTGGCCGACTTCGCGCTTCAGTTCAGCCCGGCCGAGTTCTTCGGCGTCTTCATGCTGACCTTCTGCAGCTTCGTGGGCATGAGCGGCGGCAACCCGTTGAAAACCGTCGCCTCGCTCTTGATAGGCCTGATCCTGACGGCCATAGGCATGGATACGGTGTCGGGCGAGCTGCGGCTTACCTACGGCACGGATTCCATGGCCAACGGCGTGTCCTATCTTGCGGCCGTCATCGGGCTGTTCGGCATAGGCGAGCTGCTGGTTACGGTGGAAGAAGGACTGGAGTTCAACGGTCTGAAGGCCAAGATGAACTTTCGGGTAATCTGGCGCACCTTCGTGACCATGCCGCGCCATGCGGTCGTGCTGATTCGGTCGACCGTGATCGGCTGCTGGATGGGAATTACCCCGGGCGGGCCGACGGCCGCGTCCTTCATGTCGTACGGCATCGCCAGGCGCTTTTCCCGGCATAGCGAACGCTTCGGCAAGGGCGAGCCCGATGGCGTGGTCGCGCCGGAAGCTGCAGACCATTCCGCCGGCGTATCGGCCCTGCTGCCCATGCTGGCCTTGGGCATCCCCGGTTCGGCAACCGCGGCGGTGATGATGGGCGGGCTGATGATATGGGGCTTGCAGCCCGGGCCCATGCTGTTCATCGAGCAGACCGATTTCGTCTGGGGCCTGATCGCCTCCATGTATGTGGCCAACGTCGTGGCGGTGGTGCTGGTGCTGACCACCATTCCTCTTTTTTCCTCGATACTGAAGGCGCCGTTTTCCATCATCGGCCCCATCATCATCGTGGTCTGCCTGGTCGGCGCCTACACCATCAGCAACAGGATGTTCGACGTCTACCTGGCGATGATATTCGGCGTCGTGGGCTATGTGTTCAAGAAGCTGGACTACCCCATCGCCCCGCTGATCCTGGCCATGGTCCTGGGCGACAAGACCGAAGACGCCTTCCGGCAATCCCTGCTGATGTCCCAGGGGTCGTTCTCGATTTTCTTCGACAACTGGCTGGTCACGACCCTGATGGTTTTGTCGGCCATGCTGGCGGGCTGGGGGCTGTTGCCGAAGATCCGGCGGCGTCGGGCGAAGGTTTAGTATCGTTTCCTGGTAGCTTAGTAGTTGCCGAAGGGTTGCTCAAGCATGATTCAATTTCGCAGGGAAGTTACCTCATCCCCTCAAAGCGCACGCGAATTTTTGATCGAACTCGGCGTGCTCACTCACGCTGGCAAGAAAAAAAACCTGATTCGTGGCTAGCATGACAGCGATGGAAGCCGGGCTGGCCGGCTTCGTTTTGATTGCTACGCCTTAACTCCTCCGGCACCTTAGTGGTTGTCGCGCGGGACTTTGGCCCCGCTTTTGCCGACCAGGAAGTCGAAGTCGACGCCTTCGTGCGCTTGCAGGACGTGTTCCACATACAGCTTTACGTAGCCGCGATCGGTGTGGATGGCGGGGGGCTCCCACTTCTGGCGCCGCGCTTCGATCTCGGCGTCGTCCACATGCAGATGCAGGCTTCTGGCGGCCACGTCCAGCGTGATCAGGTCGCCGTTCTGGACCAGGGCCAGGGGGCCGCCTATGGCCGCCTCGGGCGAGGTGTGCAGGACGACGGTGCCGTAGGCGGTGCCCGACATGCGCGCGTCGGAGATGCGGATGATGTCGTTGATGCCCTTCTTCAGCAGCTTGGGCGGCAGGGGCATGTTGCCGACTTCGGCCATGCCGGGGTAGCCCTTGGGCCCGCAATACTTCAGGACCATGACGCAGTTCTCGTCGATGTCCAGGTCGTCGTCGTTGATGCGGCCGTGCAGATCCTCGATGGATTCGAACACCACGGCGCGGCCGGTGTGCTTGAGCAAGTGCGGCGAGGCGGCCGAGGGCTTGATGATGGCGCCGTTGGGAGCCAGGTTGCCGCGCAGCACGGCGATGCCGGCGTCCGCCTTGAAGGGCGCGTCGAAGGAATGGATGACCTCGGGCCGCCAGCAGGGCGCTTCGGCGATGTTCTCGCCCAGTGTGCGGCCGTTGACGGTTTGCGCCGACAGGTGCAGTAACCCCTGTTCGCCCAATTGCCTGAGAATGGCCGGCAGGCCGCCCGCTTCGAAGAAGTCTTCCATCAGGAAGCGACCCGAGGGCATCAGGTCGAGCAGGCAGTGCACGTTGCGGCCCAGTTGATCCCAATCGTCCAGGCCAAGGTCGATGCCGATGCGGCGCGCCAGGGCGATAAGGTGCACCACGGCGTTGGTGGAACCGCCGATGGCGGCATTGGTGCGAATGGCGTTCTCGAAGGCTTCGCGGGTCATGATCTGCGACATTCGGACGTCGTCCTTCACCAACTGGACGATGCGGCGGCCGGCTTCGCGCGCCATCAGGTGGCGCCGGGCGTCGACGGCGGGAATGGCCGCGTTGCCGGGCATGCCCATGCCCAGCGCCTCGACCATACAGGCCATGGTGGACGCGGTGCCCATGGTCATGCAGTGGCCGTGGGAGCGGTGCATGCAGGCTTCGGCCTCGTGGAACTGCGCCAGGGTGATGGCGCCGGCGCGCAGCTGTTCGCTCATCGAGATCGTGTTGGTGCCGGACCCCACGGGCTTGCCTTCATGGAAGCCGCGCAGCATGGGACCGCCCGACACACCGATGGTGGGCAGGTCGACGCTGGCCGCGCCCATCATCAGCGAGGGCGTGGTCTTGTCGCAGCCCATCAGCAGGACGACGCCGTCCAGCGGGTTGGCGCGCACCGCTTCCTCGACGTCCATGGATGCCAGGTTGCGGTACAGCATGGCGGTGGGGCGCATCATGGTTTCGCCCAGCGACAGCACGGGGAACTCCAGCGGGAAACCGCCCGCGTCCAGCACGCCGCGGCGCACGTGCTCGGCCAGCTCGCGGAAGTGCGAGTTGCATGGCGTCAGTTCGGACCAGGTGTTGCAAATCCCGATGACGGGGCGGCCGTCGAACTGATCGTGGGGGATGCCGCTGTTCTTGAGCCAGGAGCGGTAGTAAAAGCCCATTTTGTCCTGGCGTTCGAACCAGGCCTGGCTGCGTAGTTTCTTGCTGTTGGTCGTCATGTGTTCGTTTCGTGCTGATCGTATGGAGTTGCTTGATGCGCTGGCGTCTACGCCTGCCGGCTGCCCGCCATGCGCACGCACAGGTCGTAGGCTTGCTGCAGGCCCTGGATGTTGGCGATGCCCTTGCCGGCGATGTCGAAGGCGCTGCCGCTGGCCGAGGTGACCACCGGCACGGGCAGGCCGCCGTGCAGGGTCACGCCGTGATCGAAGCCGATGAGCTTCATGGCGATCTGGCCCTGGTCGTGGTACATGGAGACGATGGCGTCGAAGTCGCCGCGGCGGGCGGCGATGAAGATGGTGTCGGGCGAATAGGGGCCGCGCGCGTCCATGCCCATGGCCTGCGCTTTTTTCACGGCCGGCTCGATGACCTCGATTTCTTCCATGCCTATCGAGCCGCCGTCGCCCGCGTGCGGGTTCAGGCCCGAAACGGCGATGCGCGGTTTGGCGATGCCGGACTGGCGCAGCGCGCCGTCGATGATTTTGACCGCGTCGCAGATGCCGTCCTGCGTGATCAGGTCGGCGACGTCGCGTATGGGCACATGCGAGGTCACCCGGGATGTCCAGAGATGCCCGGTGATGTTGAATTCACATACGAAGCCCGGCACTTTCAGGCTTTTCTGGATGTGGCGCAGTTCGTCTTCTTCGGTCAGGCCGCCCAGGCGCAGCGAGTGCTTGTTCAGCGGGGCGAAGATGATGCCGTCGCACAGGCCGCGCTTGACGGCGTCCAGCGCGGTTTCCAGCGCCAGGAAGGATGCCCGGCCGGCTTCCAGCGTGCATTCGCCCAAGGGGGGCGATTTGCCGTCCAGCCAATTGCCTTCCAGGACGGTGACGCGGCCCACTTCGTAGCGTATGTCGTCCAGGCTTTTGATGGCCAGGGTGGGCAGCTCGATGCCGGTCAGCCGCTGCGCGTCGGCCAACACGACGGGGTCGGCGATCAGCAGCAGATCGGCGGCGTTGCGGTTCTGTTCGCTTCCCAGCAGTTTGACGGCCATTTCGGGGCCCACACCGGCCGGGTCGCCAAGCAGGACGGCAAGGCGGGGACGCTTCGTACTCATAATGATTCCTTTTGGATTTACAACAATGGGCAAGGCCGGGCCGGCCTTGCCCAAGATGCTTAGTTGGGCTTGATGCCGGATGCCTTCAGCAGTTTGCCGTAGCGCTCGTACTCGCTTTTGTTCATGGCCGCGAATTCATCGCTGGTCATCAAGTCGATTTCACCGCCCAGGCCTTTGATGCGCGCTTCGACATCGGGCATCTTCAGGGTGGCGTTCAGTTCTTTGTTCAGGCGGGCGACGATGGCGGGCGGGGTGCCGCCGGTGGTCAGCAGGCCGTACCAGGTGGTGACGTCGGCGCCCGTGATGCCTTGTTCAGCCAGGGTGGGCACGTCGGGCAGCGCGGACGAGCGCTTGGGCGAGGTCACCGCCAGCGGGCGCAGCTTGCCGGACTTGATCTGCGCCATGGCGGACGAGGTGGAATCGAACATCATGTCGGTCTGGCCGGATATCAGGTCCACGTGCGCTTGCGAGCTGCCCTTGTAGGGAACGTGTATGGATTTGGTGCCGGTGGCCAGGCTGAAGGCTTCGGCGCCCACGTGCTGGGTGCTGCCGACCCCCGACGAGGCATACTTGAAGGTGCCCGGTTTGGCCTTGATGTCGGCCAGCAGGTCCTTGACGTTCTTGTACTTCGAGGAACTGGGCACGACCAGCACGTTGGGCATGATGGCCACCAGGCCCACCGGCTGCAGGTTGGTCAGCGGGTCGTAGTTCAGCTTGAGCATGTGCGGCGCAATGGCCTGCCCGGTGTTGGTGGCGACCAGCAGGGTCAGCCCGTTGGGTTCGGCGCGCGCCGTCAGGCCGGCGGCGATGGTGTTGGAGGCGCCGGGCCGGTTTTCCACGACGACGGTTTGCTTCAGGCTGGTGGTGAATTTGTCGGCCAGCGTACGCGCCAGGATGTCGGTGCCGCCGCCCGGCGATGCGCCGACCATGACGTGTACCGGCTGGCTGGGATAGTCTTGCGCCAGCGCCGAGGCGGGCAGGGCCATCGAGCCCAGCGCCAAGGCACAGGGCAGGACGCCGCGTAGGAAGAAACCGTAGTTCATGATGTGTCTCCTGGTTTTGTCTGTTTTGGTGAATCCCCTGCAAAGGGACCAAGGGACAGCTTACGAGGTATGCTCATTCCTTTCCAATAGAATATGGGCAGCTATCCATATACTTTTGTGTATGATTCGAAGATGCCAGTCATTCCTTTTGAACATCCCTCGTTATTGCTGCGCTTGCGCACCCGGCAACTGGCGCTGCTAAGCCTGCTGGACACCGAGCGCAACCTGGGCCGGGCCGCGGCGGCGCTGCACATCAGCCAGCCGGCGGCCAGCAAGCTGCTGCAGCAGGCCGAGGACGCTTTCGGCGTGGCGCTGTTCGAACGCCATGCGCGGGGCATGACGCCCACGCCCTATGGCGAGATATTGGTTCGTTATGCGCGCCGCATGCTGACCGACTTCGGTTTCGTACGCGAAGAAATGGTGGCGCTCAGTTCGGGCTTGCGCGGCGCTTTGCGCATCGGCTGCGTGCCGGGGGCGGTGCCGGAGCTGCTGGCGCCCACGCTAAGCGCCTACAAGCAGCAGCATCCGCGCGTGGCGGTGTCCGTCATCGTCGACACCAGCAACGTCATGATCAGGCAGTTGGCGCGGGGCGAGGTCGACCTGGTGCTGGGGCGCCAGACGGACGTCCGCGGGGAAGGCGACTATGTCAGCGTGCCTTTGCTGGAAGAAGCGTTGGTGGTGGTGGCGCGGGCCCAGCATCCCCTGGCGGAGCGCGCCAGCGTGACGCTTGCCGACCTGGTGGGCATGCCCTGGATACTTCAGCCGCCCGGTTCGCCGCAGCGCGGTCGTTTCGATGCCGTCCTACACGAAAAGGGCGTGGAGACGCGGCTGAACATTACCGAGTCGTCCTCCACGCTGGTCACCACGGCCATGCTGGAAATATCCGACATGGTGGCAATCATGCCGGCCTCGCTGGCCGAGCATTATGGGCGGCAGGGGGTCTTGCGCGTGCTGCCTTTCGATTTGTCGGTGCGCTTGCCGCCCATTTACCTGATTACCCGACACGATCACAGCCTGTCGCCCGCAGCCGCGCGCTTCGTGGCGCAGCTGCGTAGCGATGCCGGCTTGCCGCCGCCGGCCGGCGTTTAGCCCGCGTTGATGTAGGCCGTCTTGACGATGGTGTAGAACTCCTTGGCGTAGCTGCCCTGTTCGCGCGGACCGTAGCTGGAGCCCTTGCGGCCGCCGAAAGGCACGTGATAGTCGACACCAGCCGTGGGCACGTTGACCATGACCATGCCGGCGTGGGCGTGGCGCTTGAAGTGCTGCACGTACTTCAGCGAGGTCGAGCAGATGCCCGCCGCCAGGCCGAACTCGGTGTCGTTGGCCAGTTTCAGCGCTTCCTCGTAGTTCTTGACCTTGATGACGCTGGCAAAGGGGCCGAAGACTTCTTCGCGGTTGATGCGCATGTCGTTGTGGGTGTTGACGGCCAGGGCGGGCTGCAGGAAGTAGCCTTTGGCGCCCGCTTCGACCTGTTCGCCGCCATGCACGGTGGCGCCTTCGGAACGGGCGATGTCGATGTAGTCCAGGTCTTGCTTCAGCTGCTTGTCGTCCACGACGGGGCCGATGTGGGTTTCGGCGTCCAGCGGGTTGCCCACGCGCAATTGCTTCATGCGGGCGACCATGGCTTCCACGAAGCGGTCGTGTATGCCTTCGGTCACGATCAGTCGCGACGAGGCCGTGCAGCGCTGGCCGGTGGAGTAGAAGGCACCGTTGATGCAGGCTTCGACGGCGGTCGGCAGGTCGGCATCATCCAGCACGATCATAGGGTTCTTGCCGCCCATTTCCAGCTGCACCTTCTTGCCCGTCGCCACGCATTTCTGGGCGATGGAGCGGCCGGTGCCGACCGAGCCGGTAAAGCTGATGGCGTCCACGTCGGGCGAATTGACCAGGGCTTCGCCGACCACCGATCCGCGGCCCATGGTCAGGTTCAGCACGCCGGCGGGCAGGCCGGCTTCGACCAGAATCTTCACCAATTCCCAGGTCGAGGCGGGGACCAGGTCGGCGGGCTTGATGACGACGCAGTTGCCGTAGGCCAGGGCCGGCGCGATTTTCCAGGCCGGGATGGCGATGGGGAAGTTCCAGGGGGTGATCAGGCCGATCACGCCTACCGGTTCGCGGGTCATTTCCACCGTCAGGCCGGGCCGCACGGAAGGCGTTATTTCGCCCGTCAGGCGCAGGGCCTCGCCGGCGAAGAATTTGAAGATCTGGCCCGCGCGCCCGGCTTCGCCTATGGCTTCGGGCAGCGTCTTGCCTTCTTCGCGAGCCAGCAGTTTGCCCAGCTCTTCCTTGCGGGCCAGGATGGCGCTGCCGGCGCGGTCCAGGATGTCGAAGCGCTGTTGCGGGCTGGACAGGCCCCACGACGGGGCGGCGGCGCGCGCGGCGGCGATGGCGGCCAAGGTGTCCTGTTCGCTGGCCTGGGCGAATTCGCCGATCACGTCGGACAGGTCCGCCGGGTTGACGTTGCGCGTCGTCTTGTTGCTATCGACCCATTGTCCGTTGATGTAGTTGGCGTAAGTTGACATATCGATTCCTGAAAAATAAGTTCACTTCAAGGGTTCAAAAAGCGGCGGCGCGGACTGGCCGCGCCTTTGGTTGCCGCATGCGTCTACATGGACTGTTCCAGCATCCGGACGTAGTCTTCCGGCGATGCCTCGCGCGGATTGGTTTTATGGCTGTGGTCGGCCAATGCACCCTCAACGATACGCGGAAACAGCTCGCGCGTAACGCCCAGCGCCGCCAGCCCGCCGGGCAGGCCCAGGCGCTGCGTCATGGCGGCCAGTTCGGCGCCGATGTCGCCCGGATTGGCCAGCGACATGGCCTGGGCCATGCGTTCCAGCTTTCTTTCATTGCGCATGGTGTCCGACTGACTGTTGAATTCTATGACAGCCGGCAAAAAGATGGCATTCAGCGTGCCATGGTGCAGCTTGGGATTGATGCCGCCCAGCGAATGGCTCAGGCTGTGCACGCAGCCCAGCCCCTTCTGGAAGGCCATGGCGCCCTGCATGGAAGCGCTCATCATGTTCAGGCGGGCGTCGCGGTCGCCGGGGTTTTGCGTGGCGCGCTCTATGTGCGACCAGCCGCGCATCAGGCCGTCCAGCGCAATGCCGTCGGCGGGCGGGTTGAAGGCGGGCGACATGAAGGTTTCCAGGCAGTGGGCGATCGCGTCCATACCGGTGGCGGCGGTCAGGGACGGCGGCAGGCCCATCGTCAGCTCGGGGTCGCAAATGGCCGATTTCGGAATCAGGTAGGGGGAAATGATGCCGACCTTGCGCCCGTCGTCCAGGATCAGGATGGCGCCGCGGCCGACTTCGCTGCCGGTGCCGGCCGTGGTCGGGATGGCGATGATGGGCGCCGTCGCCGAGCTGACCTTGCCCGCGCCGCCTTCGATGAAAGCGAAGCTTTTCAGGGAACCCGTATGCGTGGCACAGACGGCCGTGCCTTTGGCCAGGTCTATCGACGAGCCACCGCCTATCGCGATAATGCCGTCGTGGTGGCCGTCGCGGTACATCTCGGCCGCGGCGCGCACGGCATGTTCGTTAGGGTTGGGCGGCGTGCCGTCGAACACGCCGACTTTCGAGCGGTCGGACAGTTTGTCCAGCACCAGGTCGCACAAGCCGGCGGCCCGCACGCCCTTGTCGGTCACCACCAGCGGGTGCCGTATGCCCAGGCGGTCGCATTCCTGCTGGATGAGGTCCGTGGCCCCGAATCCGAACTGGACCTGGGTAATATAGTTGATCAAGCTCATTCGTCTTCTCCCTGAAGATGCCCGCCGTGCCGCGTCTGGCGCATGATGGGGTCCCCGAGGGGTTGCGCGGCGGTTGGTCCTTGGGACTTTAAGAAATAATGCTCCCCCTGCATAATGATAGGTTCTGATATTGCTATAACTAACTCTTATACCCATGCTGCCATCGCTGAGCTCCATTATTTCCAGGCTGCGCCTGAAGCATTTCCGCCTGCTGGTGGCATTGGACGACCACGGCTCCCTGGTCAAGGCGGCCGAACAGGTTGCGCTTAGCCAGCCCGGCGCCACCAAGGCCCTGCAGGAAATCGAAGCGGCGCTCGGGGCCGAACTGTTCAGCCGCAACAACCGTGGGCTGGAGCCCACCGACCTGGGCCGCTGCGCCATACGTTATGCGCGCCTCATCACCACCGACATGACGCATTTGCGTGAAGAAATGGCCGGTATATTGCAGGGCTATGGCGGCCGCCTGTCGATAGGCGTCATCATGGGGGCTGTGCCCATGCTGACCGACATGCTGTCGCCGTGGCTGGAAAAAAGGTCGGGCCTGTCGGTGCAGATCGTGGAGGACACCAGCGCCAGGCTGCTGCGCCTGCTGGACGAGGGCCGGCTGGACGTGGCCATATGCCGGACCAGCATCAGCGAACACCCAGAACTGTACGAGGCGGTCAACATACAGGAAGAGCAATTGGCCATCGTGGCCAATATCCAGCACCCTTTGGCCGAGGCCAGAAGCCTGCAACTATCGGACCTGGCCGGCTGCCGCTGGGTGGTCTATTCGGCGAACATGCCCATGCGGCTGCTGCTGGAGCGCGAGTTCCATGAAGCGGGCCTGCTGTTTCCGCTGAATCTGTTTGAAACCACGTCCGCCTTCACGACCTTGTCCATGCTGCAGCGTAATCCGTCCATGGTGGCGCTGCTGTCCATCGACGTGGCGCGCTTTTGCACGCGTTTCGGCATGACGCGTATTTTGCCCCTTGACCTGCGTTCGCGCAGCGAGCCCTATTACCTGATCACCCGGCGCGACCGCACGCCGTCCTCGAATGCGGCGCTGTTCCTGCGCGAAATATTGGCCGACAGGCCGGGCCACGAAGGTGTAAGATAAGACCCCTTTTGCAACGATGGTTTGCATGTTGGCATCCTTCAGCATCTACGTCATCAGTCTCGTGTCCGCGCAGGACAGGCGCTCATTCATGGATGCGCAGCTTGGCGCCTTGGGCTTGCCTTTCGAATTCTTCGATGCCATCCACGGGGCGCGCAACCCCGATCACCCCCTGTTCAGCAAGTACGACGACAAGAAGCGCGCCCGCCTGCGCGGCTCGGGCGCATCGCTGCGGCTGTCGCAGTTGGGCTGCTTCGCCAGCCACTACCTGCTTTGGGAAAAATGCGTGCAGCAGCAGGCCCCCATCATCGTCCTGGAAGACGACGCCATACTGCTGCCGGAGTTCATGGCCTTTTATCGCGACGCCCAGGGCTTCGCCAGCCGCTACGGCCTGGTGTGGCTGCAGCCCAACCGGAAGATCGCCGGGCAGGCCGGGCTGGTCCTGGAAAAAATAGGCCCTTTCACCGTCAAGAAGTTCGCCAAAGGCTTTGCGGGCACCACGGGTTACCTGATTACCCCGGAAACGGCGCGGGTGCTGCTGGACTATTGCTCCGAATGGGTCTACCCGGTGGACAACACCATGGACCGTTTCTATGACCACAAGGTGGAGTCCATAGGCCTGGATCCGGTGTGCGTGACGCAGGACGACGATTTCGAGTCGTCGATCAATGTGCCGGATGCGGGCGGCAGGCACAGCCTGGCCGACACCGCCCGGCGCGAGTATGCCAACTTGAAGGATGCGCTGGCGCGCACGACGCACAACCTGGCTTTCCAGCTAAGGGCGAAGCGCGCCGCCAGGCGGCAGGGCTAGGGTCAGAAAGCCCACGATAGGTCCACGCGCGCGCCGTGCTCTTGCCGGCGCCGGGCGAATTGACCGGCATAGGCGATGCCCACATTTACCTTGCGAGCCGCTTCGGCATCCAGGCCCAGGCGCAGCGACCATGCCTGGCGCGACACCGGCTGGCCTTCGGAATCGAAGGCCCGTTGCTGCCTGCCGTCGCGAAAGCTCTGTCGGGAATAGGCGCGTACGTCGCCCGCGGCGTGACGCCATGATGCCGTGGCGTACAGGCGGGCCGTGCCCTGGCGGGTTTCCATGGCATGGCTGGCTTTGATACCGACCGAGGTCAGCCATAGCGCTTGGCGGGATGGGGCGATGCTCAGCGCCGCCGCCCCGCCGTTTTCGGCATGGCCCTGGGCGTTGGTCCTGACCCAGGCCAGGCGCAGAAAGGGTTCGACTCGCGTTGTGGTCGATGCTTGCCTTGCCGCGCCGGCCAGCAGGCGCAAGGGGGCGGCAATCTGCGCGAATAGCTGCAGGGTGCGCGCCTGGTAGCGGCCCGATAGCGCGTCGCGCAAATCCGCAGCGATCACATTCCGGCTGCTATGTATTGCATGCCAGCCGTGTGCGGCGCCAAGAACGAGGTCGGCGCGGCTCCAGCGCCCCGCCAGCGTGGCGCCGGCGTGCACGCTGTCGATACGCGCATTGGCCATGCCTGCCGTGCGACGGGCATGGCTGCGCTGAAGGCCGGCCAGCGCACCAATATGCCAGTACCGGCCTATGGGACGCGCGACGCCGGCCACCATGCCGCTTGTATCGCGGCTATCGGCCGGCGTGCCGTTTTGCGCTCCCCGGTCGGCGGCGGCATGAAAGCCATGCTGCCAGAATCGGCTTTGGGATTGCTGCGCGTCGAAGGGATCAGGCATGGCGTGCCGCAGCGCGGCCTCGCGCAGATGGCGGCTGTCTTCGGCCAGGCCGGACAGCACCGAAGCATGCCAGCTGCCGGACAGTTGCCCGAAGGCTTCCCGCGCCTCTTCCTTGCCCATGACGACGATACGATCGTGCAGGGCGGGGTGGTCGGCGTCGATGGCGTTGGCGGTGTCGCTTTCGGTGGGAGTGTCGGCCGCCTCGTTCAGCGGTGTGTCGTTGCGCGTTAGGGTCAGATAGACCTTGTGCGTGTCGTAGCTCAATGCCGGATCCAGGAAGGGCAGTGTGGCATGGGCCGAATCGAAGCGCGTGCCTTCCAGGCCCAAGCCCGATTGCACGATGGTGTAGCGTGTGCCGGGCTGCCAGTCGCCGGCTTGGGCCAGCGCCACGACCTTACCGGCCAGCAGAGCGCGGCCGGCGACTTGCACGGTGTCGGACAGGCCCGCCGCATCGGCCCTAAGCTCCAGCACGGCGCCGGGCTGGAATTGCAGGTCGCCCAGCACCGACATGCCGCCCATGCCGCTATCGGCCCGGGGCGCCAGGGTGGCGCCGCCCAGCACCGTGGCCGAGCCCAGGGTGCCGTGGCCTTCCAGGCGGGCGCCCGGCTGGACTTGTATGGCGCCGCCAAAGAAATCCTCCACCACCAGGGTGCCTTGCTGGACGGTGGCCGTGGCGGGGTTGGTGACGAAGCCCAGCAAGCGCAGGATGCCGGACCCCTGCTTGACGATGGGTATGGAACCGTTGACGATGCCGGCCTGGGTTGCGCTACCCTGGTCCACGCGCCATTGCACGCTGCCGGCCTGGTCCGCCGGCGCCTGCGCGGCGTAGCCTTCGGTGTCGTGCCGCAACTGCATGGCGTTATACACCACGGCGCCGTCCGCGTAATCCAGCGTCGTGCCTTGGTACATATCCAGGGTGCGGTAGGTCTGGCCCAGCGCGCTGTCGCCTTCCACGCGCAGGGTGCCTTGCTGCAGCAAGGTGTTGCCTTGATAGCTGTTGCGGCCCGACAGCGTCAGCGTGCCGGCGCCGCGCTTGACCAAGCCTTGCCGCGACGCGCCCAGATTGGACAGCGCGCCTTCCAGCCGCAATGTGGCGCCGCCGTCGGTATGTATCCAGGCCTGCTGGTCGATCAGGATTGGGCGGCTGGAAGCGATAGACCCCTGTGTATAAAGCGTGACGCCAGAAAAGACAAAAGGCGCATCGGGTGGACCCAATTGCGCCTCGTCGTGTATCCAGCGGTTGTCGCCCGGTGGCGGCGCCCATAGCGCCAGTGACAAAGGCTGGTCCTTGCGTTTTGCCGACGGCCAGCCCGTGGCCTGGGCCATGGCGGCCTGGCTTGCGCTGAAAAACGAAACCGCCGCCACGATGGCGAGCCCACGGCGGTAGTGCCGCAGGGCTTTCGGTTGAAGGGAAAATGTCTTACACGGCAACTGCGATGCGTCTGTAGTCATCATAGTATTTCTCCGGTAGATAAATGCGTCACATCTGTGACGCCCGGATTATGATACATTTTGACGTATATTGATATAAGTATCTAAAAACAATAAAAAATATCGCTTGGTCGCCGCTTGCGTATTCAGGCTATCCTGGCCAGCGCCTGCCGCAGCTCGTCGGGTAGCGGCACGGGGCGCCGCGTAGCCTGTTCCACATAGACATGCACGAAATGGCCGTGCGCGGCGGTCAGTTCGGCGCCCTTCTTGAAAATGCCCACTTCATAGCGCACGCTGGTGTTGCCCAGGTGCGCGACGCGGATGCCCGCTTCGATGTCGTCGGGGAAGGCCAGGGACGAAAAATAATGGCAGCCGGTTTCCACCACCAGGCCTATGACTTGGCTGCGGGCGATATCGAGCACGCCGCTATCCACCAGATAACGGTTCACCGCGGTGTCGAAAAAAGAGTAGTAGGTAACGTTGTTGATGTGGCCGTATACATCGTTGTCCATCCAGCGTGTGCTGATGGGCAGGAAAAGCCTGAAGTCGCCGCGTGGTCGTGCTTGGGGTCTGCTCATGGCGGACTCTCCTGTCATAGTGCGTGATTTTTTCGTATGCTACGATCTTTTCACTTATCGGACCAAGCCGGACGCTAGCCATGACCTGTTATAAATTGGGCGACCTCGCCCCCCGTATCGACGACAGCGCCTTTATCGCCAAGGAAGCCACCATCATTGGCCAGGCGGTGCTAGAGGCCAACACCAGCGTATGGCCGGGCGCCGTCATTCGCGCCGACAATGAGCCCATCGTCGTCGGGCGAGGCTCCAATGTCCAGGAATCCGCCGTGCTGCACGTCGATCCGGGCTGCCCGCTGACCATAGGCGAAGGGGTGACGATAGGGCACCAGGCCATGCTGCACGGCTGCACCGTGCATGACGGCGCGCTCATCGGCATCCAGGCCGTGGTTCTGAACAACGCGGTCATCGGCAAGAACTGCCTGGTCGGCGCCGGCGCGGTGGTTACCGAAGGCAAGTCGTTTCCCGAGCGTTCACTGATACTGGGGGCGCCCGCCAAGGCCGTGCGCCAGCTTAGCGACGAGGAAGTCGCCAACCTGCAAAGAAATTCCCAGACCTATGCCGAGCGCGCCGCGCAATACAAGGTCGAGCTGCGGGCGCTGTAGGCCTTAGCGCTTCGCCTTAACGCAGGTTCTCTTGCACCCAGGCTTCGCATTCGATGGCAAGGTCCATCATGGCCTTGATGATCAGGGCGTCGGGCTTGCCTTGCGCGCGCAGGGCCTCGCTGAAGGCCGCCATGCTCTGTTCCGTGGGAAGCCAGTCTTTTTCGGGCTGCAGTTCCAGTCCGTCAAGGTGCTTGATGTTGCCGTTGGGCAAAATATACCAATTGTTCATTGCGCCATCATAAAGCAAGCGGGCCGCTTTATTCGCGCATTGTCCGCCGATGTCGGCGACTTAGCTGGAGCTTCATGATGGGCCGGGTCAATCCCGTATCGGTGTCCACTCCCGCCTTGGGCGCTGCGCGCCCGATCGCGGGCATTATCGTGCTGGTGCTGTCGTCGTGGGCGCTTTCCACGCTGGACGCCAGCGGCAAATGGGTCATGGGCGCGGGCGTGCCCTTGCTGGTGCTGTGCTGGGTGCGCTATGTGGTGCATTTGCTGCTGGTGCTGGGCCTGGTGCTGCCGGTGCGCGGCAAGCAGGTCTTGCGCAGCGTGCGGCCCTCGGCCCAGTTGGCGCGGGGCTCGGTCATGCTGCTGGCGACCTTGTCCTTTTTCACGACCCTGCATTATCTGCCGCAGGCCGAAGCCACCGCCATCAACTTCCTTGCGCCCCTGATCATGCTGGCGCTGGCGCCCTGGGTGCTGAAGGAACCCGCCCGGCTGTCGCGCTGGGTGGCGGCCGGCGTGGGCTTCATCGGCGTGCTGATCATCATTCGCCCGGACTCTGGACTGGACCCCGTGGGAACCTTGTTCGGCCTGCTGACGGCCCTGCTGTTCGCAGGCCAGTACATTGCCACCCGCCGGGTGGCGGCCGACGACCCCTTCACCACGCTGGTCTGGAGCGGCGCGGTGGGCAGTTTGTGCCTGACGGCGATCCTGCCGTTCGTGCTGCCTTCCGTGTGGCCTTTGCTGGCCGGCTTGACCGGCTTCCAATGGCTGATATTGATTTCCACCGGCTTCTGGGGGGCCTTGGGGCATTTGCTGCAGATCCAGGCCTACCGCTATGCGCCCGCCTCGGTGCTGGCGCCTTTCATTTATTTGCAGATCATCAGCGCGGCTGCCTTGGGCTGGCTGATATGGGGGCAATTTCCCGATGCTTTCAGCTGGCTGGGCATTGCGGTAATTTGCGCCAGCGGCATGACGATCGCCGTGTTGGAATGGCGTAGGCGTAAATTATAATGGCCGCATGAGCAAGAAAATCCTGATCGTTCGCACATCCTCGCTGGGCGACCTGGTGCATATGCTTCCGGCCATCTCCGATATCGCCCTGCATGTGCCGGGCGCGCAAATCGATTGGATAGTCGAAGAAAGCTTTGCCGAAATTCCCGCCTGGCATCCGGCGGTGAATGAAGTCATTCCCGTGGCGCATCGGCGCTGGCGCAAGCACTGGTGGGCGGCCGAGACGCGCGCGGCGCGCGGCGCCCTGCGCCGCAATCTGGATGCTCGCCAGTACGATGTGGTGCTGGACATGCAGGCCTTGATGAAGTCCGTGTGGTTGTTGCGGCAAACGCATGGGCTGCGCCACGGTCTGGACAGGAAGTCGGCGCGCGAGCCGCTTGCGTCCTTTTTCTACGACGTGAAGCACAGGGTCGAATTCTGGCAGCCCGCCGTGGCCAGGCAGCGCAAGCTGGCCGCCGCCGCCTTCGGCTATTCCTATGGCGGCGAGCCGGACTTCGGCCTGCATCGCATTACCGACGGGGTCGACGTCCAGCCCTATGCCGTGATCATGCCGTCGGCCAGCCGCGACGACAAGCTCTGGCCTGAGGCCGATTGGCGCAAGGTATTCGGTCGCTTGCGCGAGCACGGGCTGGGCCTGAAGCTGCTGTCGGGCAACGCGGCCGAAACCGAAAGGGCGCGCCAACTGGTCGCCGGCACCCCCGACGCCCAGGTGTTGCCGCGCATGAATCTTACCGAGGTGGCCGGCGTACTGGCCGGCGCCCGCATCATGGTGGGCCTGGATAGCGGCCTGACCCATTTGTCGGCCGGCCTTGGGCGTCCGACCATAGGCATTTACAAAGCCTCCACGCCGGTGCGTACGCCGCTGGAGGGCCCGGGCTACACGGCCAGCCTGGGCGAGCGCGGCAATGCGCCTTCGGCCGAAACCGTGCTTAGCGCGGTAGAGCAGGCTTTGGCCTCCAACGAGCCCGCACCCGACGGGCTGGCCGCCGGCGCGCCAGTCTAGACCGGGCAAATGTCCGACATACGCCCCGATGCTTCGGGCTTAAAATATGATTCCCTTTGAGGCCACGGGTCAAGTTTTTTGAATCGCTTTTTTTACACCACGCTCATCCGTGTATTGTCTCCAGCGCTTTTGGGCTGGATGGCCTTGCGTGCGCGCCGTTCGGGCGGCGATTGGGGTGTGTGCTCGGGCGCGCGCTTCGGCCGCTACCCCAAGCCTGGAGCACAAGAGGCGCCCGTATGGGTGCATGCGGTCAGCCTGGGTGAAACCCGCGCCGCCCAGCCCCTGATCCAGGCCCTGCTGGATCAGGGCGATAGGGTGCTGCTGACCCATATGACGGTGACCGGGCGGCTGGAAGGCCAGCGCGCCTTTGCGTCGGCCATCGCCCAGGGCCGCCTGGAGCAGCAGTGGCTGCCCTATGACTTCCCCGGCAGCGTGCGCCGCTTCATGGACCACTACCGGCCCAGGGCCGGAATCCTGATCGAGCGCGAAGTATGGCCCAACCTGCTTGCGGCGGCGCGGCGTTGCGGGGTTCCCATGATGCTGGTCAGCGCGCGATTTTCCGATCACTCGCTGCGTCAGAGCCTGCGGGCAGGCCGCGTGATGCGGGAAGCCTATGGCCGGTTCGATGCCGTCTATGCGCAGACCTTGCACGACGCCCAGCGTCTGGAGCAGGCGGGCGCGGCCGCCGTGCGGGTGTCGGGTAACTTCAAGTTCGACGTGTCGATTCCGGCCGAAAAAATACGGCGCGGCCGGGAGTTTGCCGCCGGTCTGGGCCGCAAGGTGGTCGTCATCGCCAGCACCCGCGAAGGGGAAGACGAACTCTTCATCCGCGGGATAGGCCGGCAGCTGAAGCGCGCGCGCAGCCAGGGGCGCAACCTGTCGGAGCGAGTGCTGTTCTGCCTGATTCCCCGCCACCCCGAGCGCTTCGACGACGCGGCGCGGCAATTGACCGAGGCCGGCCTGCCTTGCGTCAGGCGCTCGCAACTGATCGAGGCGGGCGATGGCAGTTCCAAGGCGCTGCAGGCTTGCGCCAACGCGGCCGTGCTGCTGGGCGACACGCTGGGAGAAATGCCCTGGTATTACGCCGTGGGCCAGGTGGCCATTGTGGCCGGCAGTTTCAAGCCTTTGGGCGGCCAGAACCTGATCGAGGCATGCGCGGTGGGAGTGCCTGTGCTGGTCGGCCCCCATACGCGCAATTTCGAGCAGGCGGTGGTCGATGCGCTGGACGAAGGGGCGGCATTACGGGTCCAGGATGCCGATGCGGCTTTGCAGACCGCCCTGCAGTTGCTGGATGATGCGCAGCGCCTGGGGCGCATGGGCGAAGCCGGCGCGCACTGGGTGCAGAAGCATCGCGGCGCGGTGGCCCGCGTGATCGCCGGGCTTAATGAAATAAAAAAATAGGGCGGCCTACAGCCCGTGGTACTTGCGGCCCAGCTCCAGGGTGGCGTTGAAGAAGCCCGCTTTGCTGCCGCAGTCGTAGCGGGTGCCTTCGTACTGAAGGCCGAATACCGGCCGGGCCGCCAGCAGGCTGGCTATGCCGTCGGTCAACTGGATTTCACCGCCCACGCCCGCCTGCGTTTTGCGCAAATGCTCGAAGATCTCGGGTTCCAATACGTAGCGTCCCACCACGGCCAAGGTAGAGGGAGCGTCCGCCGGCGCGGGTTTTTCGACGATGCCCGACATGCGGATGGACTTTTCGTCGACCGGTGTGCCGGAAATGATGCCGTATTTATCGGTGCGGTTGCGGTCCACGTCCTGGATGGCTATGACGCTGCCGTTATGGCGGTGCGCCGCTTCGGCCAGTTGCTGGGTGACCGAGACATTGGAATCGATCAAGTCGTCGGCAAGCAGCACCACGAAGGGCTCGTTGCCGACGATGGGGGCGGCGCACAGCACGGCGTGGCCCAGCCCCAATGGAGCGGGCTGGCGCGTGTAGATGAAATTCACGTTCGAGGGAAGCACGTTGTGCACGACCTCCAGCAATTCGTGCTTGTTCTTGGCGGCCAGCTCGGCCTCCAGCTCTGGCGAGGTATCGAAATGGTCTTCGATGGCGCGCTTGTTGCGTCCCGTAATGAAGATCAGGTCGGTGACGCCGGCCGCGATGGCTTCTTCGACGGCGTACTGGATCAAGGGCTTGTCCACGATGGGCAGCATTTCCTTGGGCATGGCCTTGGTGGCGGGAAGGAAGCGCGTGCCCAGGCCGGCAACGGGAAAGACTGCTTTTCGAATAGGCTTCATAGGGGGATGGGTATGGAAGGTTTGGAGCGAATCATACGCCATCTTCTCTTGCGAGCGTCGGCATAGTTCGTGCGCAGGGTCTGTGCGGATCAGTACCAGCAAGCTTCGTGCCCGGCGCCGCCCGGGAGCCAGGAGTAACGTTATAAAATTTCAAATCAATCATTAGCGAGTGATTGTGACGGGTAATTGACGCTAGGCGTGGACGAGCCCGCTCTTACACTTAGGGAAAATCCCTTGTTCCAGCAGGGCCTTGTTTCAACGGGGATACAACCTTCCGCTTATGTTCATCACCAATACCGATAGGGTCCGCGCCGAGCTTGAAAACCAGATCGTCGCAGGCCTTTTGCCGCCCGGCGCAATCCTGGACGAGGCGCAGCTGGTGCGCATGTTCGACGTGTCGCGCACCCCGGTGCGCGAGGCCTTGTTGCAGTTGTCGGCCAAAGGCTTTGTGCGCATCGTGCCGCGAGCGGGCATCTATGTGGTGCAGCTTTCCGCGGGCGAATTGGCCGAAATGTTCGAGGCGCTGGCCTATGCCGAAGGCCTTTGCGCCCGCCTGGCCTGCCGGCGCATCACCGCGGCCCAGCTCAAGAAACTGGCCGCCTTGCAAAAGAGCGGGCGCAAAGTGCTGAAAGGCCATGATCTTGACGCCTTCCTGCGCTACAACCTGGAATTTCATGACCACATACACAATTGCTCAGGTAACCGCTACCTCAGATCGCAGATACTGCACATGCGCAAGCGCAGCAACCCTTACCGACGGCGGCAGGACGAAGTAAGCGTCGATTGGGTAGCCGAGGCCTGGCAGGAGCATCAGGCCCTGGTCGAGGCGCTGAGCGAACGCGACGAAGATGCCGCCACCGCCGCCGCCGCCGATCATATCAATGCCCGCACGCGTGCCATCCAGGAAGTGGCCGAGGTTTCGCCCGAGCACCTGTTTTTCGATACGAACGCGCGCCAGACCATGCCCGGCATGATGGCGGCGCACCGCATCGACTTGTACTTGCAGCGCTGGCAATAAGTTGTGGATTACACTGGGGGCAATCTTTTTCAGCTTGCCCTTATGCGATCTTTATTCCTGATTGTGCTGCTGGCCAACGTGGCCCTGCTGGCTTTTGGCCAAGGGTTCTTTGGGCCGCCTCCCAGCGAAACCGGGCGCGAACCGCGCCTGTTGTCCGAAAGAAACCAGCAAGCCGTGGTTCTCGGCGCGCCCCAGTCGCTTATTCAGCGCCGCTAAGCGCCAGCTGCGCCAAGCCGTCCAAGGCCGGCGACGGCAGCCACTGCACGGCTTGCCGGGGCAGATTCAGGTCGCTTTGCGCCCTGGCCAGGCCGCGTTGCACTTCTTCTTCGACCTGAGGCCAGGCGCCGCCCGTACTGTACACACGCGGCGCCTGGCCGAATCGTTCCAGTCCTTCGCGCCATTGGCGCAACAAAGCGCCGGCCTGTGCGGCGGCAATGCCGCTGCCTATCGCCTGTTGTGTATGCGTGGGGTAGGGGGTCGGCGCCGCGTTCGCTTCGGGCAAGTTGGCCGTGCCGCTGGCCAGCGAACTGCGCATCAGCGCGGGGCCGGGCAGGATCAGGCCGCCGTGGAACAGCAGGCCGCCGGCCGTCTTGTCGGATCCTGGCCTGGGCGGCTCCGGCCCCAGGGTATCCACCGTCGTGGCCGTGCCGAAGCTGGCCAGCAACTGCGGCACGCCCTGAGCATGACGGGCCAGGCCTATCATGGACACCCAACGGTCGGGTCCCAGTTGGGCTGGCGTGTCGTAGGCGTTGCGCACCCCGGCGGCTTGCGCCTGGCCGGTGACCCACGACACCGCGTAGCCGTATCGGCGCCGGAACAGTTCGTCCAAGGCGGCGGCCAGCGCCTTGCCCGCCACGTTCACGCCCAGCGCCGCTTTGGGAGCGGGCGCCAGGTGATCCAGCCAACTGGCAAGCTGGTGCAGATCGTGATGGCTGACGGCCAGGGGATGGGCTTCGCGCCGACCGCTGGCCGTATCCACCCAGCCCAGTTTCAGGCGCGTGTTGCCGGCATCGATCAGCACGATCATGATGCGTGTTCCTGCAGCGGGCGCACCGAGACTTCGCCCACCGATATTGCCTGTTCGCCCTGCGGCGTGCGCAACAGCAACTGGCCGTAGTGGTTTATGCCGCAGGCGATGCCGGCTTGCGCGATGCGCCCGTCGTCCAGCACGTTGATATGCTGGCCGGCCAGGGAATCGACCTGGGCGTAGCGCGCGGGCAGGCTATCGAAGCCGTAGGCGGTGGCCTGGTTCAGGCTGGCGTACCAGGCCTGGGCGATTTGCCCGACCAGGCCCGCCGCCGAGACGGCGGCCGCTTTGGCGTCTTGCCGGGCGATTTCCGACCAATCGGCCACCCGGCGGTTCAGCGACAGGCTGAGCGAGCGCGCATCGTCCAGGTTCAGGCCTATGCCGATGATGACCACGTAATGGTCGGGCGACAGGCGCGAGGCGCCCGAGCGCGTGACTTCCACCAGTATCCCGGCCAGTTTGGCGGAA
This sequence comes from Burkholderiaceae bacterium, assembly GCA_049646585.1. Classification (GTDB taxonomy): domain Bacteria; phylum Pseudomonadota; class Gammaproteobacteria; order Burkholderiales; family Burkholderiaceae_B. Next base: position 35,181 of record JBARWC010000044.1, read on the forward strand.
TCCCATTGCAGGTCGTTGGGCCACTTCATGGTCATGCGGCTGCGGTGCTCGGGCTCGACCAGCTCGCGCAGGGCCTCGCAGGCGGCCAGCCCCGCCAGCGGCGACAAGGTGGGTAGTTGTTGGGGGGCAAGAAAAACGTCGAATGCGCAAGAGAACATCAAGTTGGCGCCCGGCCGGTTCTGCCAGCGCCGCCCCGCGCGGCCGCGGCCGCGTTCCTGCAAGTGGGCGCCTTGCAGCCAGGGGCGCGCCTGCGGGC
>JBARWC010000045.1:0-2244 GCA_049646585.1 Burkholderiaceae bacterium
GCCTGAACCCGTCGGACGCCGCCGCCCGGACCTCGACCTGGCGGGACAAGCTGCTGGCGGCGGGTTTTGCGCCCGAGCACATCCACACCGACCTGGCGCCGGCGCTGGACTGGCTGGCCGGCGCGCCCAGCCCCGGCCACGAGGCAAGGAGCGCACATGCCGGATCCTGACCAGGCGCTGAAACTGGCCGTCGTCGGCCATACCAACACCGGCAAGACATCGCTGCTGCGCACCCTGACCCGCAATCCACGCTTCGGCCAGGTCGACGACAGCCCGGGCACTACGCGCCACGTCGAGGGCGCCCGCCTGCTGGTGGACGGCCGCGCCGCCGTCGAACTCTACGACACGCCCGGCATGGAAGACGGCATCGCCCTGCTGGACTACCTGGATCAACTGGCCGCCCCCGGGTCGCGCACCGACGGCCCCGAACGCATACGCCGCTTTCTGGACAGCCCGGAAAGCCGCCGGCGCTTCGAACAGGAGGCCAGGGTGCTGCGCAAGCTGCTGGAATGCGATGCGGGGCTGTACGTGATCGACGTGCGCGACCCGGTGCTGGGCAAGCACAAGGACGAACTGGCCATACTGGCCGCTTGCGGCCATCCGCTGCTACCGGTGCTGAACTTCACCCGCAGCCCGGAGCAACGCCTGACGTCCTGGCGCGAAGCATTGGGGCGGCTGGGCCTGCACGCCATCGTGGAGTTCGACACCATCGCTCCCGCACTGGACGGCGAAGCGCAGCTTTATGACAAGCTGGCGCTGCTGCTGGACCAGCACGCTGGAGCGCTGATGGCGCTGAAAAACGACGTGGCCCGGCAGCGCGCGGACCGCCATACCGACGCCTTGCGGCTGATCGCCGAGCTTCTGCTCGACGCCGCCGCGTTCCGCCTTAGCTGCCAGCCCGACAGCGATGCGGTGCAAGCCGCCACCGCGTCCTTGCGCCGCGCCGTGCGCGAGCGCGAAGCCGCTTGCGTCGCGGCGCTGCTCAAGCGCTACAACTTCCGCAGCCAGGACTTCCCCGCCCACGCGTTGCCGCTGGAAGGCGAGCGCTGGGGCATGGACTTGTTCCACCCGCAAGCCCTGAAAGATGTCGGCATACAGCTGGGCAAGGGCATGGCGGCGGGCGCCATGGCGGGCGCAACCCTGGACGCCTTCACGGCGGGCCTGAGCCTGGGCACCGCCACTTTGCTGGGCGCGGCGGCGGGCGGCTTATGGCAAGGGGCCGACAAGCTGGGCAAACGCGTTCTGGGCAAGCTGAAGGGCTATCAGGAGATCAGCGTGGACGACGCCGTGCTGCGCTTGCTGGCCTTGCGCCAACTGGCGCTGCTTCAGGCGCTGGAAACACGCGGGCATGCCGCGCAAAAGCCCATCGAGCTCGACACCCAGGCGGCTCCGCAAAGCGGGAACGAAGCGGAGGATTGGCGCCGCGCGGCCCTGCCCGACGAATTGCTGGAAGCGCGCAGCCAGCCGCAGTGGTCGACGCTGGCCGAGGACTACCAGGCGGGCGGACGCAGGCGGGACGCCTTGCGGTCGCTGACGCGCAAGCTGGCGGTCGGCCTGTCCGGGGAAGCCGCCCAGCCCTAGAGCAGGACCGGCTGATCGGGCAGCTCGTTGGCCGCCAGGCCGCCCTCGGGCAGCGGGGCGCTGCGCGTGCGCAAAATGGCTTCGATCTCGTCGATGGCGGCCAGCAGGCCGGGCGCATAGCGTTTTTGCCGCAAGCTTTCCTGCAAGCGCCCGCACACTTGTTCCCAAAGATCGTCGGACGCGGCGATGCCTCGATCGGCGATGATGTGCAGGCTGTGCCTGTCCAGCGCCAGGTACAACAGCACGCCGGTATTCAATGGCGTGTCCCAGACCCGCAAGCGGCCGAACACTTCCAGTGCGCGCAAGCGGCTGTCGGGCTCGTGGATGGGGCTGACCGCCTCGATGGCCACCATGAGCTCGCCGGCGTGATCCCGCTCGCCCTGGCGTATGCGTTCGGCGATTTGATCCAGGACTTCGGGCGTGAAGTGCTTGCGGCGCAGCCAATGCCCCTCCAGGCTGGCCCAGCCCGTAGCTTCCTTCCATTTACCGGCGCGTTTTTGCACGGCTGCTTCCTTAATGAGTTGAATCAGTCATAAACCCAAGCCGAAGGATGGGATTACCAGCTGCCGGAAGCGCCGCCGCCACCGCTGCCGCCTCCACCACCGCCTCCGCCGCCTCCGAAACCACCGCCGCCGCCGCCAAAACCGCCGCCACCCCCAAAGC
>JBARWC010000046.1:0-30146 GCA_049646585.1 Burkholderiaceae bacterium
GGCCTGGGTTGGGCGGAGTTTGAGCGCGCCGCGTGGGCGGGCTGGATCGGGGGCGTAAGAGGGCGCGCGTGTCTGAGCACAAAATAAGCCCGGGGGGCTTATTTTTGCGAGTTCGCGCCCGACCCCGAATCCGGCCCGTTCACGCGGGGAATCCCGGCGGGACGCCGGGATCGCGGCGAGGCGGAGCCCAACCCAGGCCAGCCCACCACGCCGGTTTAAGAACTCAATAGCCCAGGCGGCAAGCCACCGCAGCATGGACATCCAGGGCCACGGCTTATTGCGTCGCCCGTGGGGCCCGATATCCAGAACTAATCCAATACGTCGTTATAGAGCTAGATAGAACAGAACCAAGAAGTGATGTGCATCGGCACATCAGTAAATCGGCCCTATAGAAACCTTATAGAAATCTTATCGGAACCCTAGAGACGCAGCCCATCACCATAAAGAAAACGGGCGCCCGTCATATAAACAGCGCCCGTAGACAAAAAACAGCAGGGAAGTGGGTGAGGCTCATTCAAACATCAAAGAAGCCCCGCCCACTACAAATGGACTACAACTGAACCTGCCCAGCCTCCTGCTGCGCATCCACCACGGCCAGAGCCGTCATGTTCACGATACGGCGCACCGTCGAGCTCGTTGTCAGGATATGCACCGGGCGCGCGGCGCCCAGCAGCACCGGACCCATCGCCACGCCATTGCTGCCTGTCATCTTCAGCATGTTGTAGGTAATGTTGCCCGTATCTAGATTAGGCGTGATCAACAGATTCGCCGGGCCCTTCAGCGTCGAATCCGGGAAAGACTTCAAGCGGATCTTTTCCGACAAAGCCGAATCCGCATGCATCTCGCCATCCACTTCCAGCGTCGGCGCGCGCTCCGAAATCAGCCGGCGGGCTTCCGCCATCTTGCGCGACGAAGCCGAAGAGCGGCTGCCGAAGTTCGAATGCGACAGCAGCGCCACCTTCGGCACCACGCCGAAGCGCTGGACCTCTTGCGCGGCTTGTATCGTCATGTCGGCGATCTGTTCCGCCGTCGGGTCCTCGTTCACGTGCGTATCGCAGATGAACAACGTTTGCGTCGGCAGCATCAGCACATTCATGGCCGCGTAGCTTTGCGCGCCCGGCTTCAGCCCAATGACCTCGTCCACGTACTTAAGCTGATTGTCGAAGCGGCTGGTTACCCCGCACAGCATCGCGTCGGCATCGCCGCGTTGCAGCAGCATTACGCCGATCAGCGAATTGTGCTTGCGCACCATCGCCTTGGCGATTTCCGGTGTCACGCCGTCGCGGCCCTTCAGCTTGTAGTAGGCGTTCCAGGTTTCGTTGAAGCGCGAATCGTCCTCGGGATCGACGATGTCGATGTCCTTGCCCACGGTCAGGCGCAGGCCGAACTTCTTGATGCGCATCTGGATCACCGAGGGGCGGCCGATCAGGATGGGGTGGGCGAATTGCTCGTCGATGACGGTCTGCGCCGCGCGCAAGACGCGCTCGTCCTCGCCGTCGGCGTAGATCACGCGCTTGGGCGCGCTCTTGGCTTGCATGAACAGCGGCCGCATCAGCTGGCCCGTGTGGTACACCAGGGTCATCAGCTTCTGGCGGTAGGCTTCGATGTCCTGGATGGGACGGCGCGCCACGCCCGAGCGGGCGGCCGCTTCGGCCACGGCCGGTGCGATCTTGACGATCAGGCGCGGGTCGAAGGGCTTGGGAATGATGTAGTCGGGGCCGAAGGCCAGATCCTGATCCGCATAGGCGCGTGCCACTTCATCGTTCTGCTCGGCCTCGGCCAGCTCGGCGATGGCCTTCACGCAAGCCAGCTTCATCTCTTCGTTGATGACCGTCGCGCCCACGTCCATGGCGCCCCGGAATATGAAGGGGAAGCACAGCACGTTGTTGACCTGGTTGGGGTAGTCGGAACGGCCGGTGGCGATGATGCAGTCGGGCCGGGCGGCCTTGGCGACTTCGGGGCGGATTTCGGGTTCGGGGTTGGCCAGCGCCAGGATCAGGGGGCTGGGGCCCATGGTCTTGACCATGTCCGCGGTCAGCACGCCGGGCGCCGAGCAGCCCAGGAATACGTCGGCGTCCTTGCAGACGTCGGCCAGGGTGCGGGCATCGGTTTCCTGGGCGTAGCGGGCTTTGTTGGGCTCCATGTTCTCGTCGCGGCCCACGCGGATGACGCCGCGCGAATCCACCACGTACATGTTGGAGCGCTTCAGACCCAGGTGCACCAGCAAGTCCAGGCAGGCGATGGCGGCGGCGCCCGCGCCGGAGCACACCAGCTTCACGTCTTCGATGTTCTTGTTGACGACCTTCAGGCCGTTGATGATGGCGGCCGACGAAATAATGGCCGTGCCGTGCTGGTCGTCGTGGAAGACCGGGATCTTCATGCGTTCGCGCAGCTTCTTCTCGATGTAGAAGCATTCCGGCGCCTTGATGTCTTCCAGGTTGATCCCGCCCAGCGTCGGTTCCAGCGCGGCGATGATTTCGACCAGCTTTTCAGGATCGGTCTCGGCCAGTTCGATGTCGAACACATCGATGCCCGCGAACTTCTTGAATAGACAGCCCTTGCCTTCCATGACAGGCTTGGCCGCCAGAGGGCCGATATTGCCCAGGCCCAGGACGGCCGTGCCGTTGGTGATCACGCCGACCAGGTTGGAGCGCGATGTGTACATCGCCGCCGCGTCTTCGCCTTCGGCATGGATGCTCATGCAGGCCACGGCCACGCCGGGCGAGTAGGCCAGCGACAAGTCGTCTTGATTGGCCAGAGGCTTGGTCGGCGTGACCGAGATCTTGCCGGGAGACGGGTAAGCGTGATAGTCCAGAGCCAGTTTGGCAAGGTCGGCATTGGCATCCATGGGTGCAGCTCCTAATAATGGAAAACGGAAAAGATAACCGTGCTTGAAGGTTTACGCGAATAATTTGACGATGAAAATGGTGGGGTGTTTGTAATTGCCAACGCTTTCCCGGTTTTGCCGCGCAATTCCGGGCTTTGGGTTTGTTGCTCTATGCTTCAAGGGTATACTAGTGCGAATACGGCTTATCAAGGCGTCGTACTGTTGCCTTCTGCCCCGCTATCCGCTAACCGGTCTGGCCGTGTCGCGGAAGGTTTTTCCCTGCATCATAACGAGTGAGACACTCGGATAGGTGAAGCGCATATATGTCATCAGAAATAGAACTTTCATCCAATTCGTACCTGTTTGGTAGCAACGCTCCATATGTCGAGGAACTCTACGAGTCCTACCTCGATAACCCCGGTTCTGTTTCAGACCAGTGGCGCGCTTATTTCGATCAGCTTCAGCATTTGCCCGCCACCGACGGCCGCGAGATCACCCGCGACCAGGCCCATGCGCCCATAGTCGAATCCTTCGCGCAGCGCGCCAAGGCCAATGCCTTCGTCGTCCGCGCCCAAGAGCCCGACCTGGCCATCGCCGGAAAACAAGTATACGTTCAATCGATCATCGCCGCATATCGGTCGCTGGGTTCGCGCTTTGCCGAACTCGACCCCTTGAAGCGCCATGACCGCCCCGTCATTCCCGAGCTCGACCCCAGCTTCTACGGCCTCACCGAAGCCGACCTGGATCAGGTCTATTCCGCCACCAATACCTACTTCACCAAAGCCGACACCATGACCATGCGTGACATGCTCAAGGCTTTGCGCGATACGTATTGCCGCAGCGTGGGCGCCGAGTTCATGCATATTTCCGATCCCGCCGCCAAGCGCTGGATCCAGGAACGCCTTGAATCCACCCTGGGCGTGCCGTCGCTTACGGCCGACCGCAAGCGCCATATCCTGCAGCAGGTCACCGAGGCCGAAGGCCTGGAACGCTTCCTGCACACCAAATACGTGGGCCAGAAGCGCTTCTCGCTGGAAGGCGGCGAAAGCTTCATCGCCTCCATGGATGAAGTCGTCGGCCACGCCGGCGAAAACGGCGTCCAGGAAATCGTCGTGGGCATGGCCCACCGCGGCCGCCTGAACATGCTGGTCAACATCATGGGCAAGATGCCCGGCGACCTGTTCGCCGAGTTCGAAGGCAAGCACGCAGAAGGCCTGACCGACGGCGACGTCAAGTATCACAACGGCTTCTCCAGCGACCTGTCCACGCGCGGCGGCCCCATACACCTGTCGCTGGCGTTCAACCCCTCGCACCTGGAAATCGTCAACCCCGTGGTCGAAGGCAGCGTGCGCGCCCGCCAGGATCGTCGCGGCGACGAAGAAGGCTCGCAAATCCTGCCCGTGCTGGTTCACGGCGACGCGGCGTTCGCGGGGCAGGGCGTGGTCATGGAAACCCTTAACCTGGCGCAAACGCGCGGTTACGGCACCGGCGGCACCCTGCACATCGTCATCAACAACCAAATCGGCTTTACCACCTCCGACCCGCGCGATACGCGTTCCACGCTGTATTGCACCGACGTGGTCAAGATGATCGAAGCCCCGGTTTTCCACGTCAACGGCGACGATCCCGAAGCCGTCGTGTACGTCACCCAGCTGGCGCTGGACTACCGCATGAAGTTCCACCACGACGTCGTGGTCGACATCGTCTGCTTCCGCAAACTGGGCCACAACGAGCAGGACACCCCCTCGCTGACCCAGCCTCTCATGTACAAGAGCATCGGCAAGCACCCGGGCACGCGCAAGGTCTATGCCGACAAGCTGGTGGCGCAGGGCGTTCTGGCCGAAGGCGAACCCGACCAAATGGTCAAGGATTACCGCCAGCTCATGGAAGACGGCCAGCGCACCATCGAGCCCGTCCTGACCGACTACAAAAACAAATACTCGACCGACTGGTCGCCCTTCCTGGGTGCCAAATGGACCGACCAGGCCGACACCGGCGTGCCGATTGCCGAGCTCACCCGCATCGGCGAGAAAATCACCACGGTTCCGGAAGGCTTCACCGTCCACTCGCTGGTCAACAAGCTGCTGAACGACCGCCGCAGCATGGCTCGGGGCGAAATGAACCTGGACTGGGGCATGGGCGAGCACCTGGCCTTCGCCACCCTGGTTGCCAGCGGCTACGCCATACGCATCACCGGCCAGGATTCCGGCCGCGGCACGTTTACGCACCGTCATGCAGTGCTGCACGACCAGAAGCGCGAGCGCTGGGACGACGGCACCTACATCCCCCTGCAAAACGTCTCGGACAACCAGGCTCCGTTCACCGTCATCGACTCGGTGCTGTCCGAAGAGGCCGTGCTGGGTTTCGAATACGGTTACGCCTCCGCCGAACCCAACACGCTGACCATCTGGGAAGGCCAGTTCGGCGACTTCGTCAACGGCGCCCAGGTCGTGATCGACCAGTTCATCACCTCGGGCGAGGCCAAGTGGGGCCGCCAGTGCGGCCTGACCCTGATGTTGCCGCACGGCTACGAAGGCCAGGGTCCGGAACACTCCTCGGCCCGCATCGAGCGCTTCCTGCAATTGTGCGCCGACAACAACATCCAGGTGGTGCAGCCGACCAACGGCTCGCAGATCTTCCACGTCTTGCGCCGCCAGATGATCCGGCCCTTCCGCAAGCCGCTGGTCCTGCTGACGCCCAAGTCCTTGTTGCGCAACAAGGATGCCACCTCGCCGCTGTCCGACCTGGCCAACAGCCAGTTCCTGCCTGTCATCGGCGAGCAGGACGCGTCCATCGATGCCGCCGGCGTGAAGCGCGTGTTGGTCTGCTCGGGCAAGGTCTACTACGACCTCGTCCATGCACGCAAGGAGGCCGGCCGCGACGACGTCGCCATCCTGCGCGTCGAGCAGCTCTACCCCTTTGCGCACAAGGCCTTCCAGGCTGAATTGCAGAAGTATCCCAATGCCAAGGAAGTCGTCTGGACTCAAGACGAACCCCAGAACCAGGGCCCCTGGTTTTATATTCAGCACCATTTGTACGAGAATATGGCTGACGGTCAGAAATTGGGCTATGCCGGACGTGCCGCTTCGGCTTCGCCGGCGGTGGGCTACCTGGCCAAACACCAGGAGCAGCAGCGCAACCTGCTTGAACAGGCGCTGGCGCCCAAGTTCAAGGGCTTCATGCTGACCAAATAACGAATACCTTACACAACGGAAAACATACTATGGCTATTACTGATGTTCTCGTGCCCCAGCTTTCCGAGTCGGTTTCCGAAGCGACTCTGCTCAACTGGAAGAAGCAGCCAGGCGAAGCGGTCGAAGCCGACGAAATCCTGATCGAGGTCGAAACCGACAAGGTCGTCCTGGAAGTTCCCGCTCCCTCGGCTGGCGTCTTGAAGGAAATCGTCAAGGGCGACGGCAGCACGGTCACCTCCGGCGAAGTCCTGGCACGCATCGATTCCGAAGGCAAGGCTTCGGCCGCCGCGGCGCCTGCCGCCGCCCCCGAAGCGGCACCGGCGCCCGCCGCCGCTGCCAGCGCCCCGGCCGCATCGGCTGTGGCATCGCCCGCCGCCGGCAAGATCCTGGCCGAAAAGGGCGTTGACCCCGCTTCCGTCGAAGGTACTGGCCGTGGCGGCCGCATCACCAAGGGCGACGCCATGCAAGCGGGCTCCGCTCCCGCCGCCAAGGCTGCGGCGCCGGTTGCGCCGCCCACCTTGTCCCTGGACGGCCGCCCCGAGCAGCGTGTGCCCATGAGCCGCCTGCGCGCCCGCGTCGCGGAGCGCCTGCTGCAATCGCAATCCGAAAACGCCATCCTGACGACTTTCAACGAAGTCAACATGCAGGGCATTCTCGACCTGCGCAAGAAGTACAAGGACCAGTTCGAAAAAGAACACGGCGTGAAGCTGGGCTTCACCTCCTTCTTCGTCAAGGCCGCGGTGGCCGCCCTTAAGAAGTACCCGGTCGTCAACGCTTCGGTCGATGGCAAGGACATCATCTATCACGGCTACTTCGACATCGGCATCGCCGTGGGCAGCCCGCGCGGCCTGGTCGTGCCCATCCTGCGCAACGCCGACCAGCTTTCCATCGCCGACATCGAAAAGCAGATCGCCGACTTCGGCACGCGCGCTCGCGACGGCAAGCTTACGCTTGAAGAGCTCACGGGCGGCACCTTCTCCATTTCCAATGGCGGCGTATTCGGTTCCATGCTGTCCACGCCCATCATCAATCCTCCGCAGTCGGCCATTCTGGGCATACACGCCACCAAGGACCGTCCGGTTGCCGAGAACGGCCAGGTCGTGATTCGCCCCATGAATTACCTGGCACTGTCCTACGACCACCGGATCATCGACGGCCGCGAAGCCGTTCTGGCCCTGGTGGCCATGAAAGAAGCGCTCGAAGATCCCCAACGCCTGCTGCTGGACGTCTAAGCATGCGGGAAAAAGCCTGAATGAACCCCGGAAGCGATCCAGCCTGGCTGGAAACGCTGGCCGGGGTTTTTTAGCGCTTTTCATCATGAAGGCAGGCGCCGCCCCGTGCCGCCTCCTTCCGGTTCGCGGGCTCTTCCGGAGCCTGCCTCAACACTATCCAGATCGAGAAAGAACATGGCTAAACAATTCGACGTTGTCGTTATCGGTGCGGGCCCCGGCGGCTATATCGCCGCTATTCGCGCCGCGCAACTGGGCATGACGGTTGCCTGCATAGACGCCTGGTCCACCGCCGACGGCAAGCCCGCTCCCGGCGGCACCTGCACCAACGTGGGCTGCATCCCGTCCAAGGCGCTGCTGCAATCGTCCGAGCACTACGAGCAGGCCAACCACCATTTCGCCGAGCACGGCATCCAGGTCAAGGGCGTCGAGCTCAAGCTGGACACCCTGATCGGCCGCAAGGGCACGGTGGTCAAGCAGAACAACGAAGGCATTCTTTACCTGTTCAAGAAGAACAAGGTCACCTTCTTCCACGGCACGGGCTCCTTCGTGGCGCACGTGGATGGCGGCTGGTCCATCAAGGTGGCGGGCAAGGCCGAGGAAGACCTCGTCGCCAAGCACGTCATCGTCGCCACCGGTTCCTCGCCGCGCGCGCTGCCCGGCCTGCCTTTCGACGAAGAACAGATCCTGTCCAACGACGGCGCGCTGCGCATTCCCGCCGTGCCCAAGAAGCTGGGCGTCATCGGCGCGGGCGTCATCGGCCTGGAGCTGGGCAGCGTCTGGCGCCGCCTGGGTGCGGAAGTCACCATACTGGAAGCCATGCCCGATTTCCTGGCCGTCGCCGACCAGCAGGTGGCCAAAGAAGCCCAGAAAGCCTTTGCCAAGCAAGGCCTGGCAATTCACACCGGCGTGAAGATCGGCGAGGTCAAGTCCACCGCCAAGTCGGTGACGGTGCCGTATACCGATGCGTCGGGCGCCGAGCAAAAGCTGGTCGTCGACCGGCTCATCGTCTCCATCGGCCGCGTGCCCAACGTTGAAGGCCTGGGCGTGGATACGGTCGGGCTCAAGCGCGATGAGCGCGGCTTCATCGTGGTCGACGACGATTGCAAGACCAATCTGCCCAACGTCTGGGCGGTGGGCGACGTCGTGCGCGGCCCCATGCTGGCGCACAAGGCCGAGGAAGAAGGCGTGGCGGTGGCCGAGCGCATCGCCGGCCAGCACGGCCATGTCAATTTCGCGACCATTCCTTCCGTTATCTACACCTCACCCGAGATCGCCTGGGTGGGCAAGAACGAGCAGCAGCTCAAGACCGAAGGCCGCGACTACAAGGCCGGCAGCTTCCCCTTCATGGCCAATGGCCGCGCCCGCGCGCTGGGCGACACCACCGGTTTCGTCAAGGTGTTGGCCGATGCCAAGACCGACGAGGTCCTGGGCGTTCACGTCATCGGCCCGATGGCGTCCGAGTTGATCTCCGAAGCCGTGACCATCATGGAGTTCCGCGGCGCGGCTGAAGACATTGCCCGCATCTGCCATGCGCACCCGACCTTGTCGGAAGCCATGAAGGAAGCGGCCTTGGCCGTCGACAAACGCACGCTCAACTTCTGATCGCGGATAGGCGAACGTTGGCCTTGCAAGGGGCGGGCGTAGGGCTCGCCCCTTTTTGTTGCCATGGGGCTGCCGGGCGGCCCGGCGCAGGCAGTGTTTATATTGTGAAGAGTCTGGTTTTATGAATGTACGCGAGTATTACGAACATACTTTGCAGGAGCGCGGCTATCGGTCCGACGAGGCCCAACTGGCGGCCATCGAGCGCCTGCAAAAGTATTTCGACGACTGGGTGGAGTTCAAGCAGGCCCGTTCGTCGACGCTGCGCAAGCTCTTCAAGCGGCCCGATGTTCCGCGCGGAATTTATATGTGGGGCGGGGTGGGCCGTGGCAAAAGCTTCCTGATGGACGCCTTTTACCTGACGGTTCCGGTCAAGCGCAAAACCCGCGTGCATTTTCATGAGTTCATTCGCGGCGTGCACCGCGAGCTGGACAATGTGCGCGGCCAGCAGGACCCGCTGGACGAGGTGGCGCGGCGCATCGCCAAGCGCTATCGCCTGATCTGCTTCGACGAATTCCACGTATCGGACGTGGCCGACGCGATGATACTGTATCGTTTGCTGCTCAAGCTGTTCGAGTACGGCACGTCTTTCGTCATGACGTCCAACTACGAGCCTTCCACCCTGTATCCGGACGGCCTGCATCGCGACCGCATACTGCCCGCGATCAAGCTCCTGCAGGAAAGAATGGACATCCTGAACGTCGACGTGGGCACGGACTATCGGCGGCGCGCGCTGGAGCAGGTGCGCATGTACATGACGCCGATCACGCCCGACACGAATCGCGAGTTGCAGGAAAACTTCGACCGCCTGAGCGACACCGCACCGATGAAGCCCGTGCTGGAGATCGAGAATCGCGAGATCAAAGCCGTGGCCCTGGGGGGCAGCATCGTGTGGTTCGATTTCGCCACCTTGTGCGGGGGGCCGCGTTCGCAGAACGATTACCTGGACCTGGCCAATCGTTTCCAGACCGTCATATTGTCGGACGTGCCGCGCATGAGCCCGCGCAATGCTTCCGAGGCGCGCCGCTTTACCTGGCTGATCGATGTGTTTTACGATCATAAGATCAAGCTGATCATATCGGCCGAGTGCGAGGCCGAAGAGCTGTATACCGACGGCCCGATGTCCAACGAGTTCCATCGCACGGTGTCGCGCATCATGGAGATGCAGTCGCGCGAATACCTTGAAGCCGAGCGGCGCGAGACTGTGACCTTATGATTTTCGCCCGACCCTTGCTCCACGCGGGGATCGGGCTTGTTCCTTATATTTGAAGCGATTTATGAATACTCGTGTATTGACCGGCATCACGACTTCCGGAACGCCGCACCTGGGCAACTACGCCGGGGCCATCCGTCCATCCATTCGGGCCAGCGTCCTGCCGGGCGTCGACGCTTTTTACTTCCTGGCCGACTACCATGCGCTCATCAAGTGCGACGACCCCCAGCGCATTGCGCGCTCGCGGCTCGAGATCGCCGCCACCTGGATCGCCGCCGGCCTGGACCCCGAAAAGGTCACTTTCTACCGCCAGTCCGATATCCCCGAGATCCCCGAGCTGTGCTGGATGCTTACCTGCGTGACCGCCAAGGGCTTGATGAACCGGGCGCACGCCTACAAGGCATCGGTGGACCAGAACGTGGCGCGGCAGGTCGAACCCGACGACGGCATCACCATGGGGCTGTTTTCCTATCCGGTGCTCATGGCCGCCGACATCCTGATGTTCAATGCCAACAAGGTGCCGGTGGGGCGCGACCAGGTCCAGCATCTGGAAATGACGCGCGACATTGCGCAGCGCTTCAATCACCTGTACGGCCAGGGCAAGGATTTCTTCGTCTTGCCGGAAGTCCAGATCGACGAAGAGGTGGCCACGCTGCCAGGGTTGGACGGACGCAAGATGTCCAAGAGCTACGACAACACCATTCCCTTGTTCGAAGGCGGGGCCAAGGGCCTGCGCGCCGCGGTGATGCGCATCGTGACCGACTCGCGCCAGCCGGGCGAGCCCAAGGATGCCGAGAACTCGCACCTGTACACCTTGTACCGCGCTTTTGCCACGACGGCCGAATCGGCCGCTTTCCGGCGAGAACTCGAAGAAGGCCTGGGCTGGGGTGACGCCAAGCAGCGCCTGTGCGACCGCATCGAACAGGATCTGGCGCCCATGCGTGAAGTCTATGCCGAACTGATGTCCAGGCCCGACCGCATCGAGGAAATCCTGCAGGCCGGCGCCGCCAAGGCGCGGCGCCTGTCCCAGCCCTTGATGGAGGCTTTGCGCGTAGCCGTCGGCTTGCGCGCGCCGGGCGCCCCGGCATCGGTCGCTACGACCCCCGCGAAGAAAGCCGCCGGCAAGCGCGCCCGTTTCGTCAGCTTTCGCGACGAAGGCGGCCAGTTCCGCTTTCGTTTGCTGGCCGGCGACGGCCAGGAATTGTTCCTGTCCGAGGGCTACGACAACCCCAAAGCCGCCGGCGCGGTCATCAAGGGCTTGCAAGAGGCCTCTCTGGACGACCTTATCGCCCAGCAGGGGAGCGAGGCGCTAGTGTCCCTGAACGGGGCCGTGGTGGGGCGCTTCGATGCCGCCCGCCTGGATCAGGTCAGGCAGGCGCTGGCCGAGATGGCGCAGGATTAGCGCCCGGCCGTCTCGGGTTTCAGTCCTAGTCGCACAGCTCGGCCCGCAGGCCAAGCTCTTTGCATAGCGACAGGATGTCTTCCACCTGTTCGCGGTACACCAGGACGACCTGGAAGTCGTTGGTGTAGCTTTCGCCGAAGCCGATCAGGCGGTACTTGGCATGATGCGCGAGCAACTGCCCGTCCACCCATCGATAAAAATCCGAGATAGTCTGGAAGTCGTTGTCGTCGTAGGGGTAGTCGGGCAGGGCGGGCTGCTCGAAGGCGTCGACGACCTGCTCGTACAGTTCGTCCACGGTATCGGCCACGGCGAAATAATCTTCCAGCTCCACGAAAACGATGAAGGCCATGACGCCCTTGGGGTCGTACTCGGCGATTTTCGCGGCGTCGGCGCCATAGTTCTTGCGCAAGGTTTCGGCGGGCTCGTCCTGGGCCTGGAGGCAGGTGGCGACGATGCGTTCGGTCTCGTGGGGATCCAGGTCGCCGCAGCTGAGCATGCCGATAAGGCGGGTCAGGCGTTCGGCCAGGATGCCGGGGTCGGTGACGACGGACATGGGTGTTCTACCTTTTCAGCTTGGCGAAGGCGGCCGCCATGGCGCCCTGGCCGGCGGGTTCGGTGTTGCGCTGCTGCGGGCCGCGTTTGCCGCCGCCCGGCTGGGCGCGACGTTGGCCGTCGGCGTGGTGGCGATCCTCGCCGCCACGGCGCACCGGGGCCGCATCGTCGTTCAGGCGCATGGTCAGGCCGATGCGCTTGCGGGCCACGTCGACTTCCTGGACCTTGACCTTTACCGTCTGGCCGACGCGCACCACGTCGCGCGGATCCTTCACAAAGGTTTCCGACAGCGCCGAGATGTGCACCAGGCCGTCCTGGTGGACGCCCACGTCGACGAAGGCGCCGAAATTGGCCACGTTGGTGACCACGCCTTCCAGTATCATGCCGGCGTGCAGGTCGTTGATGGTGTTGATGCCTTCCTTGAACTGCGCTGTCTTGAACTCGGGGCGCGGGTCGCGGCCGGGCTTTTCGATTTCCTGGAAGATGTCTTTTACCGTGGGCAGGCCGAAGCGCTCGTCGGTGAATTCGGACGGCGAAACGCCTTTGAGCGCGCCGGGCTGCCCCATGATGCTGTTTGCCTCGGCCTTGATCTTTTCAAGTATGCGCTGGACCACGGGGTAGGCCTCGGGGTGCACGGCCGAAGCGTCCAATGGGTTGTCGCCATTGGGAATGCGCAGGAAGCCGGCGGCCTGCTCGAATGCCTTGTCGCCGAAGCGCGGCACTTTCAGCAAGGCCTTGCGGTTGGGAAAGGCGCCGTTCTCGTCGCGCCAGGCGACGATGTTCTTGGCCAGCAAAGAATTCAATCCGGAGACCCGGGTCAGTAGCGGGGCCGATGCGGTGTTGACGTCCACGCCCACGGCGTTCACGCAGTCCTCGATGACGGCGTCCAGCGAGCGGGCCAGCTCGCGCTGGTTGACATCGTGCTGGTACTGGCCCACGCCTATGGCCTTGGGCTCGATCTTGACCAGCTCGGCCAGCGGATCCTGCAGGCGGCGGGCAATGGACACCGCGCCGCGCAGGCTGACGTCCATATCGGGAAATTCCTGGGCGGCCAGTTCCGATGCGGAATAGACCGATGCGCCGGCTTCGGACACCATGACGCGCGTCAGCTTCAGGTCGGGGAATTTTTCCAGCATGTCGATGACCAGCTTCTCGGTCTCGCGCGAGGCGGTGCCGTTGCCGATCGCGACCAGCGCTATCTTGTGGCGCGCCACCAGGGCGGCCAGGGTGTTGATGCTGCCTTCGCGGTCGCGGCGCGGCTCGAAGGGGTAGATAGTTGCCGTGTCCAGGACCTTGCCGGTGGCGTCGATGGCGGCAACCTTGACGCCGGTGCGTATGCCGGGGTCCAGGCCCAGCACCGATTTCGGCCCGGCGGGCGCCGCCAGCAGCAGGTCTTTCAGGTTGGCGGCAAAGACCCTTATGGCCTCTTGTTCGGCGGTCTCGCGCAGGCGGCCGACCAATTCGGATTCGAAAGCGGTCAGCAGCTTCACGCGCCAGGTCCAGCGGCATACTTCGCCCAGCCAGCGTTCGCGGGGGGCGGCATCCAGGCCGAAGCCGGCGCCGATGCGCAGGAAGTCGGCGATGCGCTGCACGCAGGGGTGGGGCGTCTGGGCTTCCAGTTCGGCCTCCAGGCCCAGGCGGATGTCCAATGCGCCTTGCTGGCGGCCGCGCAGCAGGGCCAGGATGCGATGCGAGGGCAGGGTGCGCAGGGTTTCGCTGAAATCGAACCAGTCGCGGAAGTTGTCGCCTTCGTTTTCCTTGCCTTCCACCACCTTGGAATACAGCAGGCCGGTGCTCCACAGGTGCTCGCGCATATTGGCCAGCAAATCGGCGTTTTCGGCGTAGCGTTCGGCAAGTATGTCGCGGGCGCCGTCCAGGGCGGCCTTGGCGTCGTTGATGGAGGCTTCCGGATTCAAATAGCCTTCGGCCAGCGCGGCCGGGTCGCAGTTCGCGTCCGCCAGAATGGCTTCGGCCAACGGCTCCAGGCCGGCCTCGCGGGCGATCTGGGCGCGCGTGCGGCGCTTGGGCTTATAGGGCGCGTACAAGTCTTCCAGGCGCTGCTTGGTGTCGGCGGCGTTGATTTCCTGCTGAAGCTGCGGCGTCAGTTTGCCTTGCTGGTGCACCGAGTCCAGGATGGCCGCCCGGCGCGATTCCAGCTCGCGCACGTAAAGCAGCCTGACTTCCAGGTTGCGCAGGACGGTGTCGTCCAGGCCGCCGGTGGCTTCCTTCCGGTATCGGGCGATGAACGGGACCGTGGCGCCACCATCCAGCAACTCGACCGTGGCGGCTACCTGTGCGGTGCGCACATTCAGCTCAGTGGCCAGCAAGGCGACGATACGGGCGGGATTCACGGCGTCCTGGAAGGAGCCGGAGGGTGCTTGAACAGGAATATCGGTCATTGGTCCATCTATGAATCGGGAATAACGCGGCGCATTTTGCCACAACGGCCGCCTTGCCGGAAACAGACGCGGGTATGATCACGTCTCTGGGTCCGCAAGGGAGAGCATACTTTACCCTGTTTGCCGCGACCCATCCGCCGGCCATATTCCTGATTTACCATTTGATGCTTTTGCAAGAACTTTCCGACATTTTCTCGCCCGACGGCCCCCTGGCCAAAGCCGTGCCGGACTATCGCCCACGGCAGGCCCAGCTGGAGCTCGCCCAGGCCATCGAGGAAGCCTTGCAGAACCATTCCACGCTGATTGCCGAAGCGGGCACGGGCACGGGCAAGACCTGGGCCTATCTGGTGCCCGCCTTTCTAAGCGGTTGCAAGGTGCTGGTGTCGACGGGTACGCGCACGCTGCAGGACCAACTGTTCCGCCGCGATTTGCCGCGTTTGCGCGAGGCGCTGGCGCTGCCGATTACGGTGGCGCTGCTCAAGGGCCGGGGCAACTACGTGTGCCACTACCATCTGGAGCGCCTGCAGGGCGACGACCGGGCGCTGAAGTCCCGGGCCGAAATCAGCCAGCTGCGCCACATCCAGGTGTTTGCGCAGCGATCGCGCAGCGGCGACCGCAGCGACCTGGCGGAAGTCCCCGAGGACGCCGACATCTGGAACCGGGTCACGTCCACGCGCGAGAACTGCCTGGGCCAGGAATGCCCGCATTTGCGCGATTGCTTCGTCATGAAGGCCAGGCGCCAGGCGCAGGATGCCGATCTGGTGGTGGTCAACCATGCGCTCTTCATGGCCGATCTGGCCCTGCGCGAGGAGGGCATCACCGATCTGCTGCCCACGGTCGAGATGGTGGTCTTCGACGAGGCGCATCAGTTGCCCGACGTGGCCACCCGCTTCCTGGGCACCAGCGTGTCCTCGCATCAATTGCTGGACCTGGCGCGCGCGGCCGAAGCCGCCGGGTTGGCCCATGCGCGCGAATCCACCAACTGGAGCGAGGCCGGCAAGAAGATAGAACAGGCGGCGCGCCAGTTGCGGCTGGCCGCCGCGCCCATAGAAAAAATGCCTGGGCGCAAAGCCACATTCCAGGCCATACCCAATCCCGAAGAGTTCGATGCGGCACTGCTGGAATTGCTGGATGTGCTGGATAAAAGCACGCAATTGCTTTCCGTGGTCAGCGAGAAGCATCCCGATCTGGCGGCGGTATTCAAGACCTGCCTGGAGCTGCGCGCCCGCCTGTATTTGTGGAGC
Source organism: Burkholderiaceae bacterium (assembly GCA_049646585.1). Classification (GTDB taxonomy): domain Bacteria; phylum Pseudomonadota; class Gammaproteobacteria; order Burkholderiales; family Burkholderiaceae_B. The sequence continues at coordinate 15,663 of JBARWC010000046.1, forward strand.
CAGCCCGATCGCCAGGGCCGCAATACGCTCAAGCCGTCCGCCGTGGAGGGCGAACAGGCCGCGGGTGAAGACCAGGCCGCCGTACGCTGGGTGGAGCAGAGCCTGCATCACATGCGGCTGCATAGCGCGCCCCTGTCGGTGGCGAAGATTTTTTCCCGCTATCGCGGCCAGGACCAGACCTGGGTGCTGACTTCCGCCACCTTGTCGGTGAACGGCGATTTCAACCATTTCCTGCGCCAGCTCGGGCTTTGGGATGCCAGGACCATGCATTGGGACTCGCCCTTCGACTACCCCGCCCAGGGCGTCCTGTATGTGCCCAAGGCCTTGCCGCTGCCCAGCGACCGTTATTTCAACGAGCGCTTCGTCGATGTGCTGCTGCCGCTGATCCGCGCGTCGGCGGGCGGCGTGCTGGTGCTTTGCACGACATTGCGCGCGGTGGACCGGATCGCCGAGCTGCTTGAAGAGCGCTTCGAGGACGAAGACATAGACCGGCCGCTGCTGCGCCAGGGCGAAAGTTCGCGCCGGGCGCTGCTGGAGCGCTTTCGCGCGGCGAACAATGCGGTGCTGGTGGGCAGCGCCAGTTTCTGGGAAGGCATAGACGTGCCGGGCAACGCCCTGACGCTGGTCGCCATCGACAAGCTGCCGTTTGCTCCGCCCGACGACCCTGTCCTGGAAGCCCGGCTGAACCAGTGCCGCAGCCAGGGCGGCAATCCCTTCATGGAATACCAGGTGCCCGAGGCCGCCATTGCGCTCAAGCAGGGCGCCGGCCGCTTGATACGCTCGGAGGCGGATTGGGGCGTGCTGGTGGTGGGCGACACCCGCATCGTGGAAAAGCCCTACGGAAAGCTGCTGTGGCGCGGCTTGCCGCCGTTTGCCCGTACCCGGGAGCCCGAGCAGGTGCTGGCTTTCTTCGAGAAGAAGCAGGTCGGCTGAAATGCTTCGGCCTCGCGGGAGCGAGGCCGATTTGCCACGATGAGGCCGGAGGGCGGACGGTCAGGCCGCCGAACCCCGGCCGGGCGCCGTCAGAACCAGTTGATGGGGTTCCACAGGCTGCCGCCCGGCTTGTCCAGGCCTTGTTCGTAAAGCTTGGTGTTGGGGAAGTTCTGGTCGAGCACGCGCTTGGCATCGTCGCGCAAGTCGGTCAGGCCCAGCTTCTCGTATGCCAGGTAGGTGATGTACAGGGCCTTTTCGGCCGCGGGCACGCCACGGAAGTCGGTGATGACGGTTTGCGCGCGGTTGATGGCCGCCACGTAGGCACCGCGCTCGTAGTAGTACTGGGCGACGTGCACTTCGTTCTGGGCGATGGTATCAACCAGCCAGGTGACGCGCTTCTTGGCGTCGGCGGTATAGCGGCTGTCGGGGTAGCGCTTGATAAGTTCGTTGAACGATTCGTAGGATTCCCGCAAGCCCTTGGGGTCGCGCTCGCTGGGGTCCTGGCGCGTGAACTTGGTGAACGATGCGCTGGGCGGCGTGAAGGTGATCAGCCCCTTCAGGTACAGCATGTAGTCGGTGCCGGCGTGGTTGGGGTATTGCTGCTGAAAGCGGTCGATGGCGGCCAGGGCCTGCGCGGGCTCGTCGTCTTTCCAGTTGACGTATGCCTGGTCGATGAGCGACTGCTGCGCATAGCCGCCGAAGGGGTAGCGCGCCTCGACGGCTTCCAGGCGGGTGCGCGCGTCTTTCCAGTTGCCGGCGCTGATTTCATTGCGGGCGTCCTGGTACAGGCGCTCGGCGCTCCAGCCGGCGGTGGGGTCTTTATCGCCCTTCATGGACCCGCAACCCGCTATCAGCGCGACGGCCAATAGCGCCAGGACAGCGTGGCTTAAGCGCGCGAAGCCGGGGAATCGGGATTGGTTGGTGTCGGTACGAGTCACAAAGGCATCCTTGGTGTTAGCATTGCACGCAGATTATATGATTTGTCGCCATGCCTGACACAGATATCGCCAAAGAAAGTTTTTCGTCGGCCGCGCCGCTTGAATTCCAGATTCCCTACACGGCTCTGCCGGAGCGGCTAGACAAGGTTCTGGCACGGCTGGTGCCCGATCATTCCCGCAGCAGGCTGCAAGGGTGGATAGAAGCCGGCCACGTCCTGGTCAACGGCCAGCCCGGCCGCATCAAGCAGATGGCCAACCCGGGTGACAATTTGCTGGTCTACGAGCAGGTCGCTCCCGAGTCGCAAGCCTTCACCCCCCAGGACGTGGCCTTCACCACATTGCAGGAAAGCCCCGACTGGATCGTGGTCTGCAAGCCCGCCGGCCTGGTCACGCATCCGGGGGCCGGCAATTGGCAGGGCACGTTGTTGAACGGCCTGCTTTACCGCTATCCCGAGCTTGCCCATGTGGCGCGCGCGGGCATCGTCCATAGGCTGGACAAGGACACCTCCGGCTTGCTGGTGGTGGCCCGGCACGAAAAGGCCCAGACCCATCTGATCCGCCAGTTACAGGAGCGCAGCGTCAGCCGCGAATACATTGCCCTGGCGCATGGCCGCCTGAGCCGGCCGGGCACGGTCAAGCGGGACATAGGCCGGGATGCGCGCGTGCCGGTGCGCATGGCGGTCGAGCATCCCATCGCGCCCAAGCCGGCCATCACGCATTACACACCCTTGCGCGTCGGCCGGATCGCGGCGGATGGCGACGCCGTCGTCACCCAGCTTGTCTGCAAGCTGGAAACCGGCCGCACGCATCAGATACGCGTGCACATGATGAGCCTGGGCCATCCGCTGGTCGGCGATGTGCTGTACGGCGGAAAGCCCATCGGCGGCGCCCAGCGGCAATTGCTGCACGCCCGGGCGCTCGCCTTCGACGATTTCTCCAGCGGCGAGCGCGTGTCCTTCCAGGCGCCGCTGGCCGAGGATTTTCAAGGCGTGCTGGACGGCATAGAGTGGGAAGAATGACCATGGACCAAACTCTGGCGACGATTACCGGTCTACCCTGGAAAGGGGTGGAATACTTCAGCACCACGCGCCGGGGCGGCGCCAGCACGGGCCCGTGGCTTTCCCTGAACCTGGGGCTGCATGCGGGCGACGATGGCGAGCACGTGGCGGCCAACCGGAAGCGGCTGGGCGCCATGCTGCCGTCGGAGCCCGTATGGCTGAAGCAGGTGCATGGGGCGGACGTCGTCGATGCGGACCGCCTTGCCGGCGGCATCCCGGGCCAGGCCATGGAGCGGGGCGTTCCCGTTGCCGACGCCGCCGTCACGGCGACGCCGGGGCGCGTGCTGGCCATCATGACCGCCGATTGCCTGCCAGTGGTGTTGGCCAGCGCCACTGGCGGCGTGCTGGGCGCGGCGCATGCCGGCTGGCGGGGCCTGGCGGCGGGCGTGCTGGAGAACACTTTGCAGGCCATGCGCGAACGGGCGCCGGCGAATGCGCAATGGCGGGCCTGGATAGGCCCGGCCATCAGCCAGCGTCATTTCGAGGTGGGCGACGACGTCCATCAAGCCTTTGTCGGGGGCGATCCCGCGGTCGCGGTCTTCTTCGCCGAAAAGGGCAACGGCAAGTGGCTGGCCGACCTGCCTTCGATCGCGCGGCACCGCCTGCGCCGGGCCGGCGTCGCCAATATCGAGCTGAGCGGGCAATGCACGTACGGCCAGGCCGATCTGTACTATTCCTATCGGCGCGAGCCCGTTACCGGCCGCCTGGCGACACTGGCCTGGCTCAATCCGGAGGGTCCGTCGCCCGACAGCTTGCCGCGAGGGGATAGCGACTTACCCTGATTGACACGCTTTTAAATGACATGGAACATGGGGTCACAACGCAGAACAGTGTAATAAGGTGTCTAACGTGAAAGCTCCGTCGTCGTCGCCATGGCCCATTCCGGTCAGCATAACTCCGGAAAAGCTCGGAGCAATTCAGGCAGAGTTCTCTCGCGAGTGGCTGCGCATCGTCACCGAGGCTCAGCAAGGTGCGCTTGCACCGCCCGCCGATCGCCGTTTCAGCAAGCCGGCCTGGGCAGCCAGCCCCGCGTCGCTGTTCGCCGCCCACGCCTATCTGCTGTCGGCCAAATCCATGAACCAAATGCTGGAAGCGGCCGACATTTCCGAAGCCATGCGCAGCCGCTTGAGGTTTTCGCTGATGCAATGGCTGGAAGCCGTGTCGCCTTCCAACTTCCTGGCAAGCAATCCGGATGCGCAGCATGCGCTGATCCAGACCCAGGGGCAATCGCTCAGCCGGGGTATGCAGAATCTGCTGGGAGACCTGAAAAAAGGGCGGCTGACGCAATCGGATGAATCCGGCTTCGAGCTGGGCGGCAACCTGGGCGTGACGCCCGGCCAGGTCGTGTTCCAGAATTCGCTCATGCAGGTGATCCAGTATGCGCCGCAAACGGCCCAGGTTCACAAAACGCCATTGCTGATGGTGCCGCCCTGCATTAACAAGTTCTACATCCTGGACCTGCAGGCCGAAAATTCCTTCGTCCGGCATGCGGTGCAAGAGGGCTTCACGGTTTTTCTGGTGTCCTGGCGCAATCCCCTGGATAGCGATGCCGACGGCATAGACACCGCCACTTGGGGCGATTACCTGCAACACGGCGTGCTTGAAGCCGTCAAGGTTGCACGCGATATCTCCGGCCAGGACCAGATCAATGCGCTGGGCTTTTGCGTGGGCGGCACTTTGCTTGCATCGGCGCTGGCGCTGGCGCGCGCGCAGGGCGACGATCCCGTTGCCAGCCTGACCTTGCTCACCACGCTGCTCGACTTCGAAGAAACCGGCGTGCTCGACGTCTTCGTCGACGAGACCCATGCACAGGCGCGCGAACACCAACTGGGCCAAGGCGGCTTGATGACCGCGCGCGAACTGGGCACGACGTTTTCCTTCTTGCGCCCCGGCGAGCTGGTCTGGAATTATGTCGTGGGCAATTACTTGAAGGGCGAAGCTCCTCCCGCCTTTGACCTGCTGTACTGGAATGCCGACGGCACCAATTTGCCCGGCCCGTTCTTTGCCTGGTACTTCCGCAACACCTATCTCGAAAACAATTTGAAGACGCCGGGCCGCGTCCAGGTCGATGGGCATGGCCTGGATCTGGGCACGCTCGACATGCCGGCCTATATATACGCATCCCGCGAGGACCACATCGTGCCCTGGCGTTCGGCCTATGCCACCACCCGCCTGCTGCCCGGCCCCATGCGTTTCGTGCTGGGCGCCTCGGGGCACATTGCCGGCGTCATCAATCCGCCCGCCAAGAAGCGCCGCAGCTACTGGAGCCACCCGGCCAAGGGTGCCCATGGGGGTCTGCCGGGCGATCCGGCGGGCTGGCTGGATGCGGCCGCCGAGCATCCTGGCAGTTGGTGGACCGACTGGGCCGCGTGGCTGGCCTCGAATTCCGGGCCCAAGGTGCGCGCGCGCGCCAAGCTGGGCAATGCGCGGCATCAGCCGCTTGAACCCGCGCCCGGAAGCTACGTGAAGGTGCGCGCACTTTGATTGCCATCTGCGTCGGCGCAAACCGCAAGGCAGCGGTTCATGAACAAAGTATTTGGTCGCGATACCGCGGGGTATCGCGAGTTAACAGGAGGTCGACATGAGTGAAAAACTGGCTTACGTAACGGGTGGAATGGGTGGCATAGGAACTTCCATATGTCAGCGTCTCGCCAAAGAAGGGTTCGTCGTCGTGGCCGGTTGCGGACCCAGCCGCAACTTCAAGCAGTGGCTGGACGAGCAGGCGGCGCTAGGCTATAACTTTCATGCCTCGGTCGGAAACGTGTCCGACTGGGATTCCACGGCCGACGCCTTCCGCCAGATCCGCGACAAGCTGGGGCCCGTCGATGTCCTGGTCAACAACGCGGGCATCACCCGCGACGGCCTGTTCCGCAAAATGAGCCAGGAAGACTGGCGGGCGGTCATCGACACCAACCTGAACAGCCTGTTCAACGTCACCAAGCAGGTCATCGAGGGCATGGTCGACAGGCAGTGGGGCCGCATCATCAACATCAGTTCGGTCAATGGCCAGAAAGGGCAGTTCGGCCAGACCAATTACTCCACCGCGAAGGCGGGCATACATGGCTTCACCATGGCGCTGGCCCAGGAAGTCGCCAGCAAGGGGGTTACCGTCAACACGATCTCGCCGGGCTATATCGGCACAGACATGGTGCGTGCCATACGCCCCGATGTCCTGGAAAAAATCGTGGCGACCATTCCCGTGAAACGCCTGGGTACGCCCGAAGAAATCGGCTCCATCGTGGCCTGGCTGGCATCGGATGACGCCGGCTTCGCCACCGGCGCCGACTTCTCCCTGAACGGCGGCCTGCATATGGGCTAGTTGTTGTCGGCCGGCCTGGCGGCCGGCCGTTTTTCGCCCCTTTCGCCCATTACGCATTCGATTCTTTGTCATGACGCAAGCCCAAGCAAACAGTCCATCCCGCCTGATCAAGAAGTACCCCAACAGGCGCTTGTACGATACGCAGACCAGCACCTACATCACCTTGGCCGATGTCAAGCAGTTGGTGCTGGACTGCGAGAATTTCCAGGTCGTCGATGCCAAATCGAACGACGACCTGACCCGCAGCATCCTTCTGCAGATCATTCTCGAAGAGGAAAGCGGCGGCGTGCCCATGTTTTCGCCGACGGCCTTGTCGCAGATCATCCGTTTCTACGGCCATGCCATGCAGGGGGTCATGGGTTCCTTTCTGGAAAAAAACATACAGGCCTTCATGGACATCCAGGACCGCATGGCCGAGCAGTCCAAGGGCGTGTACGGCAATCAGTTCGGGCCCGAGGCCTGGGCGCAGTTCATGAATGTGCAGGCGCCCGTCCTGCAAAACATGATGAGCAATTACGTCGATCAAAGCAAAAACCTGTTCGTGCAAATGCAGGACCAGATGCAGGATCAAACACGTAATATGTTCTCGGTATTTCCCTTCAATCAGGCTCCGCCCAAAGACGGCAAAAAATAGGTTCGCTCTGCCGGTACCGGCCACTTCTTGAGCAAGGCCGCGTTACCGCCAGGGCTTTCAGACCGCTGTAAGATCAGATGCTTCATAATAATGAGAATGAATCTTGTTATGAGGTACGAGCGTGAGAAAACAGTGGCTGGGCGTATTGATCGGAGCGGCGCTGGCCGTGCCTGCGATGGCGGCCGAATATCCTATCGGCCAACCTTCCGAGCAGAACGGGCTGGAAATCGCGGCCGTCTATCTGCAACCGGTAGAGATGGAACCCCCCGGCATGATGCGCGATGCCAAGGACTCCGATATTCACCTGGAAGCCGACATCCATGCCACCGCCGACAACAAGAACGGGCTGCCTGAAGGCGCGTGGGCGCCTTACCTGAACATAAGCTATGTGGTGCAGAAGGTCGGCGGCGGCGTCCAGAAGGGCGAACTGATGCCCATGGTGGCCAATGACGGCCCGCATTATGGCGACAACGTAAAGCTCGACGGCCCGGGCAAGTACAAGCTGACCTTCATCGTCGCCTCGCCCGATGCCGCCAAGATGAACCATTTCGGCCGACACGTGGACAAGGAAACGGGGGTTGCGCCTTGGTTCAAGACCTTTGAAGTGAACTATGACTTCGTCTTTGCCGGCACCGGCAAGAAGGGCGGATATTGATGTCTTTTCTTGGACGCTGCCTGTTGGCCCTGTGCCTGGCCCTGGGCGCCGGCGGCGCCGGACTGGCGGCCGAGATGCCGACCTTCACACTGACCTTCAAGCCTGACGGCAGCTTTGAGCCGGCCCGACTGGAAGTGCCGGCCGGCCGCTTCAAGCTGCTGCTGGTCAACGAAAGCAAGGAGCCGGTGGAATTCGAAAGCCTGCCTTTGCGCAAGGAAAAAGTGATGGGGCCGGGGGTCAAGTCCTTTGTCGTCATCACTATTTCGCGGCCGGGCGAGTATCCATTCTTCGATGACTTTCACCCTGACGTGAAGGGCGTGTTGGTCGTCCTGCCCAAACCTTAGCGCAAGGTTGTTTCGACGGCCGCGGCAATAGAGGCAATAGATCAAGGGATACCATCCCTATCGGTAACCATGGAACAAGTTGCATTCATCGTATGGCGCGAAAGCGTTGAAGCCCTGCTGGTCGTGGGCATATTGTTTACCTGGCTGCGCGCCAGTCCCGAGGGCCGCAAGGGCCTGCCTTGGTTATGGGGCGGGGTGGCGGCCGGGCTGGGGCTGGCCGTCATGCTGGCTCTGGTCCTGCTGGGAGTGTCGTCGTGGCTGTCCAGCGAAGGGCAGGAATGGTTCCAGGCCATCATGGCCCTGGCGGCCTGCGTGCTGGTGGTGCAGATGGTCTACTGGATGCGGCGCCATGGGCGCACACTGAAGCGGGAGCTGGAAACGGGAGCCACCCGCGAGTTGGCCGATTCCAACTGGTGGGGCTTGCTGGTACTGGTCATGATAGCCGTCGCCCGGGAGGGCAGCGAGACCGTGGTGTTTTTGTATGGCAGCGTCGCGGCGGGCGCGGACAACGGCTCCGGATGGAGCCTGGCCCTCGCGGGCGTGTTCGGCTTTCTGGCGGCCCTGGCTTCGTTCTGGGTCCTGCAACTGGGTGGCAAGCTGATTACCTGGCGGCGATTCTTCAAGCTCACCGAAATCCTGCTGCTGCTATTGGCCAGCTCGCTGCTGGTCAGCGGGCTGGACCATCTGATATCGCTCGATGTGCTGCCGACCTTGCTCGACCCCGTCTGGGACAGCTCATGGCTGCTGAGCGCCGATGGCGGACTGGGCAAGATCCTGGCCGATTTCGCCGGCTATCGGGCTTATCCCGCCCTGTCGCAGGTGCTGATCTGGCTGGCATACTGGGTGGCGGCCTGGCTGGTGCTGCGGCATGCCAGCGCCATGGCCGGCAGGCGCTTGTCCGCCGCCACGGCATAGGCGGGGGCGGCCATGGCATTGGCTTTACGGACGGCAACGGGCAAGTTCGCCGATTTCCTGCGTGATCACAAGGCCTGGCTGCGTAGGCTTCAGTGGGTCATCGTGGCCTTCTATCTGATATTGTTGATCGTGCCAGCCATGTTGCCGCTGCCGGACCGCACGGCATCGGTCTTCAACAACCTGACCGTCTTCGCTCAATTTGCCTTCTGGGGCGTGTGGTGGCCTTTCGTCTTGTTGTCCATGCCGCTGCTGGGGCGCGCCTGGTGCGGCTGGTTCTGTCCCGAGGGCATGCTGTCCGAATGGGCCAGCGAGCACGGGCGCGGCGCGGCCATACCCAAGTGGATGCGCTGGGGCGGCTGGCCTTTCGTGGCGTTTTCGCTGACCACCATCTATGGTCAACTGGTCAGCGTCTACCAATATCCTTGGGCCGTCCTGGCGGTGCTGGGCGGTTCCACGGCCGCGGCCATGGTGGTGGGCTGGCTATATGGGCGCAACAAGCGGGTATGGTGCAAGTATCTGTGCCCGGTCAACGGCGTGTTCAATCTTCTGGCCAAGCTGGCGCCCTGGCATTACAAGGTCGACGAAGAAGCATGGCGCCACCCGCAGCGGCGCACCGAGGCCATCAATTGCGCGCCCCTGGTGCCCTTGCGCCATATGCAGGGCGCGGCCGACTGTCATATGTGCGGGCGCTGCAGCGATTATCGCGGCGCCGTGCATTTGACGCCGCGCTCGCCGGAAGACGAGATAGTCCGCGTCGGCAACGGCGACGGCTGGCAGACCGCCTTGATTGCGTTCGGTCTGATGGGGCTGGCCGTGGGCGCTTTCTTATGGAGCTCCAGTCCCTGGTTCGTGTACTTGAAGCAGGCCGAAGCCACCTGGCTGGTCAATCATGACATCTACTGGCCGCTGGCGCAGAATGCGCCCTGGTTTGTGCTGACGCATTACCCCGAAGCGAACGACAGCTTCAGTTGGCTGGACGCCAATGTCATCCTGACCTTCATCTTCGGCAGCGCCCTGTGTGTGGGCGGGCCGGTCTACCTGGGCTTGTGGGCGGCCGACCGTTATCTGCCGGCTTCGCACGGACCGGGCGTGCATCATCCTTGCGGAGCGCGGGTGGCAAGCAAGACCGGCTTGCACAAGCTGGCACAAGGCCTTATTCCCGCCGCCGGCGTGGGGGTTTTTCTGGGCCTGTCGGCCACCACCGTGACCCTGTTGCGTCACGAGGGCGTGGGGACCGGGTGGGTGACTTCGCTGCGTTTTGCCTTTCTCGGCCTGGCCCTGGCCTGGAGTTTGCGGTTGGTCTGGCGCCTGGCCGGCCAGCGTACGGGTTCGCCCTGGCGCCGCGCCCTGGCGCTGTCCATGGTGGCGCTGGGATTGCTGCCTTTTTGCATCGCCTGGGTCTTGTTCTTCGTCGTCTGGTAGACGGTAGGGGCTTGGGCTAGTACGCAGCCGGCTTTTTCTTGAAGGGGCTGTGCTCGGCAAGTTCGTCGATATAGGCGTCGACCGCAGGGCTTTCACGCGCCAGGAAGTCGGCAATGGCCTCGGCGTAGCGGCGGTCGGATATCCAATGCGCGGAGCAGGTTTTCACCGGCAGCATGCCGCGCGACAGTTTGTGTTCGCCTTGCGCGCCGCCTTCGAACGCCGACAGTCCCTGGTCTATGCAGTAGGCGATGCCCTGCATGTAGCAGGTCTCGAAATGCAGACCCGGAATGTAGCGTGTGCTGCCCCAGTATCGGCCGTACAGCCTTTGCTCGCCGCACAGGTTCAGGGCCGACGCCACCGGCACGCCGTCTTGCTCGGCAAGGATGAGCACCATGTTTTCCGCCATGGCGCCGCGCAGCCGCTGGAAGAATTCCGCGCTCAGGTAGGGCGGGTTGCCGTGTTCCAGGTAGGTCTGTTGATAGCAGTGGTAGAAGAAGTCCAGCGCTGCGTCGTCGATGCCATCGCCTTGCAGCCGGCGAAAGCGTACGCCGGCTTCCCCGACCTTCCTGCTGTCCTGTTTGAGTTTCTTTCTTTTCTGCTGGCTCAGGCCGGCCAGGAAGTCGTCCAGGCTGCCGTAGCCCTGATTGAACCAATGAAACTGCACATTGTGGCGAAACAGGAAGCCCGCTTCCTGCAAGGCCTTGACGTCTTCTTCATCGGGAAACAGGATGTGCAGCGACGATACCTGGTTCTGCGTGGCGATTTCGACCGCCTTGCGCGCGAGCAGCACGCGGTCCTCATGCGTGCGCGCCAGCAGACGTGGCCCGGGGACGGGGGTAAAGGGAACCGCGCCCAGCAGCTTGGGGTAATAGTCCAGGCCCTGCCGCGCGAAGGCTTGTGCCCAGCCCTGGTCGAAGACATACTCGCCGCGGGAATGGGACTTCAAATACAAGGGCATGGCGCCGGCCAGGCCGGCGTCGTCGTGCATGAGCAGGAAGTGGGGCGCCCAGCCGGTTTGCGGCGAGGCGCAGCCGGTTTCGTCCAGGGCCAGCAGGAACTCGTGGCGCAGCGTGGGATGGTCGCCCGCCAGACGATTCCATTGTGCGGCGTTAATATCATGCAGGCGGCGGGTCAGGCTGAAACGTACTGGCAAGGCTGTTCGGTTGCGGTAAGGGCGGTGGGGCGCGGCGGTGTGCCGTGGCGGCTGGATGCCAGTGTAGTTCATGGGCCGGCGCGCCCGCGTCGCGCCGCTTTTTTTCGATGTGTATTTCGGGGGTGCAAGGCGGGCCATGAGCGGCAAGATATCCGTGACGGTCATTTCAGGCTTTTTGGGCAGCGGCAAGACGACGCTGCTCAATCGCCTGCTGCGGCCGGAGGCCGGCCTGGCGCCGGGCACCGTGGTGCTGGTCAACGAGCTGGGCGATGTGGGCCTGGATCATGAACGCGTCCAGCATGTGGGCGATACGGTGGTCCTGCTCGATTCCGGCTGCCTGTGCTGCGCATTGCAGGGCGAGTTGGTGGATACCTTGCGCCGGCTGTTCATGGATGCGCTGCATGGGAAGATTCCGGTGTTTTCCCGTGTTCTTATCGAGACTACCGGTATCGCGGACCCGGCTCCGGTCATCTATACGCTGCAATATGAACGCTTCCTGGCGGAACGCTACCGCTATGCGGGCTGCCTGTCGGTGGTCGACGGCCTGAATGGGCTGGCACAGCTGAAGCGGCAACCCGAGGCCGCACAGCAGGCGGTATTGGCCGACGTCCTGCTCATCGGCAAGACGGATCTGGCCGATGCCGAGCAGGTCCTGGCCTTGCGGGATGCCCTGGGGGCGCTCAACCCCGATGCGCCGCAATACGACACGCGGGATCTGCCTGCGCCGGAGTTACTGCTGGCGCTGGCCGAGCGGCAGACGGGTGGCAAGCCGACCGGGCAAAGCTTATGGGCGGGGCGGGCCTTGGGGCAGGCGGGAAGCAGGCACTTCGGCGTGGAAACCCTGACCTTGACCTGGCGCGAGCCCCTGCTGCGTTCGAGCGTGTTGCGGACGCTGGAGCCGCTGTGCTCGGAAGAGGGGTCGACGCTGTTGCGCATCAAGGGACGTTTGCGCTTCCAGGGCCAGGCGCAGGCCTATGCCGTCCATGCCGTGCACAAGCAGCTTTACCCCATGACGCCCATGGCGGATGCGCGGGCTGAGGACCCGTCGGTGCTGGTATTTATTTTTCGCGGCATGGACAAGGCCGCGCTGGCCGCCCGGGTATTGGCGGGCTTGCCGGACGGCATGTCGCCGCCCGAGGCGCGGGCAATGTCGCCTGTCGACAACTTTGTGAAGTGAATTCTTGCAATGAACGCGCTCAGATGGTGTAATTGAACCGTTACCGCCACCAGGCCGGGCGCTTTGCCATGGAACATCGACGCTCTGCTGTCTGCTCAGGTTTTTAATTAAACGGCATGCATTCCAGCACCTGCTGGCCAAGGCTCGCGATGATTCCAATTCTCCGGCCAAGCGCAATATAAATTGAATAATCTTTAAGCAAGCGTCTATCGCTGTGTCGGCTACGCCTCGTTTTCCGGGGCATGCCCAGACGGACCGGAAGCGCTTGAATTGCAATATTTCACAGTAGTCGGCTGCCTTTCGAGGACGAATTCGCGCCCGGTTCCCGGAATCGGCCGAGCATTCGGGCCTAGCCGTTTGCTGAAACAGGAATAATGACTATTACTCCGTCTGAATCCGGTTTGCCTGGAACTTATGCCATCAATCCGCAACGCTCGTCGTCATGGGCGGCGGCGTTTCGTCCGGCGGTTTTCGAGCAGGCGGGAATTTGTATCGACAGCCGTGTCGGCACCGGTTTCCGCTTTCGCGGCAAGGCCGCCGCGCCCGCCATCGCAAATACTGATGATGTTTGTTTTTACGCCGTGGGCGCGGATGCTGCCTACGCAAATACTGAGGCAAACGCCATCGCAAACACCGGTGTAAATGTGGCAGGTGAAAATGCCGGTATGAACGTTGCTAGTGCCGGCATTGGCGCTGGTGTTGTAAACGCTGGTGTGAATGCCGCTGGCAATACGGCCGGAACAAATGTGGCCGGCACAAATACGGCTGGCACAAATACCGCCGGAACAAATGAAAATGGGTCGATTGCTTCAAGCAATCGACCCATTCATAAAACTGGTTGCGGGGACAGGATTTGAACCTGTGACCTTCGGGTTATGAGCCCGACGAGCTGCCAGACTGCTCCACCCCGCGTCTGAAGAAATAGATATTAACCCACCCATTAATTTTATGCAAACCAGGCGAACTTACGCCCCACCTTGCCGATGACTGAAACCGAGATCGTCCGAGTGCTGGAGACAGCGCTTTTATGCGCGGACCAGCCCATGACACTGGCCGAGCTACGCACGCTGTTCGCGGCGGAAGATTTTTCCAGCGACGAAATGAAAGCCCATCTGGCCGCCCTTCAGGCCGAATGGAGCGACAGGGGCCTTGAACTGGTCAGCCTGGCTTCGGGCTGGCGCTTCCAGAGCCGCCCGGAGATGCAGCGCTACCTGGCGCGGCTGAATCCCGAGAAGCCGCCCAAATATTCGCGTGCCGTCCTTGAAACCCTGGCCATCATTGCCTGGCGGCAGCCGGTGACGCGCGGCGACATCGAAGACATACGCGGCGTAACGGTGTCCTCGCAGATTGTCCGCGCACTGGAGGACCGAGGCTGGATCGAAGTGCTGGGCCATCGCGATGCGCCCGGCCGGCCGGCCCTGCTGGGGACCACCCGCCAGTTCCTGGACGACCTGGGCCTGAAGGCGCTGGACGAGCTTCCCGAACTGGAATCGCACGAGACGGTCGTGGCCCTGGCCGGCCTGGAACTGGAAGAAATCAAGGATGAGGGCGAGGCCGCCGGCGATCAAACGGCAAGCGGAATGCCCGCCGCCGAGCCTCCCGCCGAGGAAGCGGAGGATGCCGACGCTGCCGATGATGCTGCTGGTGTTGTCGATGCAACCGATGCAACCGATGCAACCGATTATGTGGATGGCGAAGATGATGATGGCGGTCCGGCCGCCGGCCTTGCGGAAGGAGGGGCGGCTGGCGCGCAGGAACCTGAAGGCGAGCCCGCCCTTGCAACGATAGAACACGACGGGGACGAGGTATCCCCCGTGAATGAACAGATGGAAACGGAGCACCCGAATAAAAATGACTGAAGCAAACGAAGAATACAAACTGCCCGCGGGCGATGCGGCACCTCATGGAAACACGGACGCCGCGGACGGCTCCAAGC
>JBARWC010000047.1:0-25285 GCA_049646585.1 Burkholderiaceae bacterium
CAATACATCCACTACTACAATCACGACCGCATTAGGACAAAACTTAAAGGCCTGAGTCCGGTGCAATACCGAATCCAGGCCTTGGCCACTTAACCCGTGACCGTCCAACTTCTGGGGGTCAGTTCACTGCGGGGGGCGTATCCACAGGGCTCGTCTCCGCGGGCATCCGGTAGGCGGGCCGCAGCGGATTGCGCCACAACGCGTGCAGGATGTCGGTCAGCAGCAGTTCCTGGTGCTGTTGCTCATGGTTCAGGCCCAGCATGATAAGCGGACATATGCGCTGCCAAAGAGAGGCGTCCGACTGCTCCATCAATTGCTGCATGTGCGTATCGATATGGCGTCGATAGGCGTGGACTTCATCCAATGATGGGCGGCTGATCAGTCCGCGTTCGGCCCTGGGTAGCCGGGCACCCAGCGCGTCGTAATAGGAATTGAATAGATAGAAATAGCGCTCGTCCAGCGGCTCATACGAGGGCAGGAAAGGGCGCAGCAGCATTGCCTCGAAGAACCAGCTGGTGTGCGCGAGATGCCATTTTGTAGGGCTGGCGTCGGGCATGGATTGCAGGCACTGGTCTTCGGGCGACAAGGGCGCGGCGCGTTTCAAGGTTTCGCCGCGCACCGTCGAGTACAGTACTTGCATGCAGCCGCGTGCCTCGTTCACGCCGGACGGGGCGGCGGCAAGGGAAGATGTCCTGTACATCGGCCCACCCTCTGTTCAGTTATAACCATGTTGAAGGCAGCAAGCGGCATGCCCGGGAGGGCGGTTCGAGCACCAGGGCGCCTCTTGGATGCGGCCGTTATCACGCTCTTTTTCAAGCGCTTTGGCTTGTCTTTGACAAACCCGAAACAAGTACGCTAGAATCTCGTTCTTTCTAGGCGGTTAGCTCAGTTGGTTAGAGCGCTACGTTGACATCGTAGAGGTCGCTGGTTCGAATCCAGTACTGCCTACCAGACACTTTATACAAAGACACTTCATATACCCGCAGGCGCATGGCCTAGCGGGTTTTTTGTTTGGGGTTTTTTTGCAACATGACACGCCTTCCCGGGCGCCGATAGTGCCATTTCCGCGTGCCTTAGGGCGGCCAGGCCATGCGCAGGTGTTACACTAAAGCAACGAATTATTCATTTGACAATAGCCGACACAAGCATGAACACCACGCGAACTACGACCTGGCATTTCTAGACGTCGCCGCGTACGGTTTTTCAGCTAACCAGCAAAATCAATATACCCAAAACGCGGCACTGGCCGCGTTTTTGCATTTTCAGGATGTACATATGGTTCAGATCACCTTGCCCGATGGTTCGCAGCGCGAATTCCCCGGCCCCGTTTCCGTCAGCGACGTTGCGCATTCCATAGGCACCGGCCTGGGGCGCGCGGCGCTGGCCGGACGCGTGACGACCGGCGGCGCGGAACCTCGGCTGGTCGATACCAGCTTCGTCATGGATAGCGACAGCCAGTTGGCCATCATCACGGCCAAGGATGCCGACGGCCTGGACCTGATCCGCCATTCCACGGCCCACTTGCTGGCTTATGCCGTCAAGTCGCTGTTTCCCGATGCGCAAGTCACGATAGGCCCGGTCATCGAAAATGGCTTCTACTACGACTTTTCCTACAAAAGGCCTTTCACGCCCGAGGACCTGGAAGCCATCGAAAAGAAGATGGCCGAGCTGGCCAAGAAAGACGAAACCGTTACCCGCGAAGAATGGCTGCGTGACGACGCTGTGGCGTATTTCAAGGGCATAGGCGAGCACTACAAGGCCGAGATCATTGCCTCGATTCCATCCAACGAGCCCATCAGCCTGTACCGCGAGGGCGACTTCATCGACCTGTGCCGGGGGCCTCACGTGCCGTCCACGGGCAAGCTCAAGGTGTTCAAGTTGATGAAGGTGGCCGGCGCTTACTGGCGCGGCGACAGCAAGAACGAGATGCTGCAGCGTATCTACGGCACGGCCTGGAACTCCAAGGAAGAGCAGGCCGCCTACCTGACCATGCTCGAGGAAGCCGAGCGGCGCGACCATCGCAAGCTGGGCCGCGAACTGGATCTGTTCCACTTCCAGGACGAGGCGCCGGGCCTGATCTTCTGGCATCCCAAGGGCTGGACCTTGTGGCAGCAGGTCGAACAGTACATGCGCAAGGTGTATCAGGACAACGGCTACCAGGAAGTCAAGGCGCCGCAGATCCTGGATTTGTCGCTGTGGAAGAAGACCGGCCACTGGGACAACTATGCCGAGAACATGTTCACCACCGAGTCCGAGAACCGCGTCTACGGCCTCAAGCCCATGAACTGTCCTGGCCACGTGCAGATCTTCAATGCCGGCCTGCATTCCTATCGCGAACTGCCCATACGCTATGGCGAGTTCGGCCAGTGCCACCGCAACGAGCCCTCGGGTTCGCTGCACGGCATGATGCGCGTGCGCGGCTTCACCCAGGACGACGGCCATATTTTCTGCACCGAGGACCAGTTGCAGGACGAGTGCGCGGCGTTCACCGCCTTGCTGCAGAAGGTGTACGCCGATTTCGGCTTTACCGAGATCCTGTACAAGGTCGCGACCCGCCCCGACAAGCGCATCGGCTCGGACGAGGTCTGGGACAAGGCCGAGCAGGCCTTGATGGAAAGCCTGGATCGCACGGGCTGCAAGTACGAAGTGTCGCCCGGCGAGGGTGCTTTCTACGGGCCCAAGGTGGAATACACGCTCAGGGACGCCATCGGACGGCACTGGCAGTGCGGCACCATACAGGTGGATTTTTCCATGCCCCAGCGCCTGGGCGCCGAGTACGTCGATGCCGCCGACCAGCGGCGGCCGCCCGTGATGCTGCACCGGGCCATCCTGGGCTCGCTCGAACGTTTCATCGGCATGCTGATCGAGAATCATGCCGGCGCCATGCCGGCCTGGCTCTCGCCCGAGCATGCGGTGGTGTGCTGCATTTCCGAAGCCTCGGCCGCTTATGCGGACGAAATCGCTCTAAGCCTGAAAAAACAAGGGTTTAGAGCCAGTTCCGATTTGCGTGGTGAAAAGATCACTCGTAAAATTCGTGAACACAGCATGCAAAAAATACCGTACATTCTGGTCGTGGGCGAGAAAGAGCGCGAAAGCGGCCAAGTGGCGGTGCGCGGGCGCGGCGGCGTCGATCTGGGTGTCATGCCCCTGGCCGACTTTACCGCAAACCTGCACAAGGAAATCAATTCCCGCCATAATGGCGGAGCGGCCGCGCAGGCCTGATTTTTTCATTAATTCTAGGAGTCTTAGACATCGCAACCGAAAAAGCCCATCGCATCAATGGTGAAATCCGCGTTCCCGAGGTGCGACTTATTGGAGTGGATGGCGAGCAATTAGGGGTGGTCAAAACCCTTGAAGCCCTTCACTTGTCAGAACAGCACGAAGTCGATCTGGTCGAAATTGCCCCCAACGCCACGCCGCCGGTGTGCCGCTTGATGGATTACGGCAAGTTCAAGTACCAAGAACAAAAGCGCCAGCAGGAAGCTCGCGCCAAGCAAAAAGTCATCCAGGTCAAGGAAGTCAAATTCCGTCCCGGAACCGATGAAGGCGACTACCAGGTCAAGCTGCGCAATCTGCGCCGCTTCATCGAGGAAGGCGATAAAGCCAAAGTGACCCTGCGTTTTCGCGGTCGCGAAATGGCTCACCAGGAACTGGGCATGCGCGTGCTTGAGCGCGTGCGCGACGACCTTGTCGAGCTGTGCCAGGTCGAAGCCATGCCCAAGCTGGAAGGACGCCAGATGGTCATGGTACTTGCTCCGCGCAAGAAAGCGGCTCCGGGGAAGGCGGGCGAATCCGCCGGTTGATCCGGTCCCCACACATCCCATCCGCAGGGTACGCCCAGTGGATGGGATACACGCAGGTGCCTTATGCACGTATTGTTCATTATCGATCCTTTGCCCGCCCTGAAGGCGTATAAAGACTCATCCGTGGCCATGATGCGGGCGCTGGTCGCCCGCGGCCATACGATCAGCGTGGCCTACCAGGGCGATCTGTTCATCGACGAAGGGGTGGTCAAGGCCTCGGCCCTGGGCATCACCCTGGTCAAGGACGCCGACCTGCACGGCCATGCCTGGTGGAACGACCGGACGCCGCGCCGCGATACGGTCCTGGGCGAGTTCGACGCGATCATCATGCGCAAGGACCCTCCCTTCGATATGGAGTACGTATACGCCACTCATCTGCTGGAATACGCTCAGGCGCAGGGCGCCCGGGTGTTCAATTCCGGGGCGGCCATACGCAACCATCCTGAAAAGCTGGCCATCACCGAGTTCGCGCAGTTCACCTCGCCCACGCTGGTGACGCGCGACATGGCGCGTTTGCGCGCCTTTCATGCGCAGTATCACGACGTCATCGTCAAGCCCCTGGACGGCATGGGCGGCACCGGGATCTTCCGCCTGCGCGAAACCGAGCCCAACCTTGGCGCCATCCTGGAAACGCTTACCGACAACGGGTCGCGCACCATCATGGCCCAGCGCTACATTCCCGAAATCGTCCATGGCGACAAGCGCATCCTGCTTATCGCCGGCGAACCCGTGCCGTATTGCCTGGCGCGCATCCCGCTGGCCGGTGAAACCCGCGGCAACCTGGCGGCGGGCGGCAGGGGGGTGGCTCAGCCCCTGACTCCGCGCGATCTTGAAATCGCCCATGCCGTCGGCCCGCGCCTCTACGAGCGCGGCTTGCTGCTGGTGGGCCTGGACGTCATCGGCGACTACGTCACCGAGATCAACGTCACCAGCCCCACCTGTTTCGTCGAAATCACCGAGCAAACCGATTTCGACGTGGCCGCGCATTTTGCGCAGGCGCTGGAACGCGCGGTGGGTGTCTGAATGGCACGCATAGTCCTGGTCATGCACGAGCCGCTAGGCGCGGCCTTTGCCGCTTGCGCCGAGCATGTGCTGGGCCGCGGCGCGGAACTGACCGTATTCGATGTGGCGCCCGACGCCGATCCTGAAGCGCAAGTCACGCTTTTAGCCAGGCAACTGCTGGCCGAGCCCGACGCCGCCACGCTGGTGCTGTGCGACATATTCGGCGCGACACCGTTCAATATCGCCAAGAGGGCCTTGAACCTGGCCATCGAAAGAGGCTTGACCGCCCACCTCATTACCGGTACAAATTTGTGCATGGTTCTGAAGGCCTTGACCGAGCAGCAGGAAAACCCCGACAAGCTCAGCGAAATCGTCCGGCAGGGGGCGCTGCGGGGCATCGTCAATGCCGATCAGGCCTGTTGAGCCGCGTCCCAGGTTTTTGCATATCCAAGAATAAAGAGTCCTATGCCATCCGTCGATATCGTCATCAGCAACAAACTGGGCCTGCATGCCCGCGCCGCCGCCAAGCTTACGCAATTGGCGGGCCGCTATGGCAGCGAAATCTTCATCGCCCGGGGCGCCCAGCGCGTCAATGCCAAGAGCATCATGGGCGTCATGATGCTGGCCGCGGGCATGGGCGTTACCGTCAAGGTCGATGCGCAGGGCGCCGACGCCGACCAAGCCCTGCTGGATATCCGCGCCTTGTTCCAGAACAAGTTCGGCGAACAGGAATAAGCTTTTTCCCTTCGGACCGCAGCCCTTATGATTCTGAACCGCAACCTTGACGCACCGGCTCTTTGCGCCATGCTGTGCGTGCAGGGCCAGGGAGTGGTCAAGGGCTATGCCATAGGCAAGGCGGCGGTCATGAGCGCCGCCGCGCTGGAAGTCGCCCACTATCGCATCGCCCCCCAGGATGTCGAACCCGAGTGCGAGCGCCTGAAGAACGCGCTGGCAACGGCCCGCGACGAGCTCCAGCTCATGGCCAGCACCTTGCCCGACGACGCGCCGCGCGAATTGGGCCCTTTGCTGACCGTCCACGGCATGCTGCTGGACGATCCCATGCTGCTGCAGCAGACTTCCGCGCTCATCATCGAGCGGCATTACAACGCCGAATGGGCGCTGACCAGCCAGGGGCAGTTCCTGGCCGAGCAGTTCGGCATGATGGAAGACGATTACCTGCGCGAGCGGGGCGCCGACATCCGCCAGGTCATTGAAAGGGTGTTGCGGGTGTTGTCGGGGTCCACATCCCTGTTGCCCGAACTGCCCGCCGGCGATTCGGTCGACCCGCTGATCGTGGTGGCGCGCGACATTTCCCCGGCCGACATGCTGCGCCTGCGCGGCGGGCGTTTCGCGGCCTTCCTGACCGACCTGGGCGGGCCGACTTCGCACACCGCCATCGTGGCGCGCAGCATGAACGTGCCGGCCGTGGTGGGCCTGGGCCATTTCCGCGCGCTGGTGCGCGACGGCGACGTGTTGGTGGCCGACGGGTTTTCCGGTTCGGTCCTGGTCAATCCGCCTGAAAGCGTACTGCGGGAATACCGCGAGCGGCAGGCAGAGTATGCGCGCGAACGGGCCGAGCTGGCCTTGCTGCGCCACGCGCCGGCGGTCACGCTGGACGGCATCGCCATCAAGCTCGAAGCCAATATCGAACTGCCCGAGGAAGCCGTGGCCGCCATGGAGGCCGGTGCCGACGGCATAGGCCTGTTCCGCAGCGAATTCCTGTTCATGGGCCGCCAGGACCTGCCTTCCGAGGAAGAGCAGTACCAGGCCTACGCCTCGGTTGTGAAGACCATGGCCGGCCGCCCCGTGACCATACGCACCCTGGACCTGGGCGCCGACAAGAACCTGGACGGCGATGTCACCGTGGCCGCCAATCCGGCCCTGGGCTTGCGCGCCATACGGTACTGCCTGGCCAATCCCGAGATGTTCGCCACGCAGCTGCGGGCGCTCTTGCGCGCTTCGCAGCACGGGCATGTGCGCATACTGATCCCCATGATCTCGCACATGCATGAAGTCCACGCGACGCGCAGCGCCATCGAAGCGGCTTGTGCCGAACTCGACGCGCGCGGCGAGACCTATGCCCGCAATATTTCGCTGGGCGCCATGGTCGAGATTCCCGCCATTGCCATCGCCATCGAACCTTTTGTCGAGAGCCTGGACTTCCTGTCCATAGGCACCAACGACCTTATCCAGTACACCCTGGCCATCGACCGCGGCGACAGCGAAGTGGCCGACCTGTACGACCCCATGCACCCCGCGGTGCTGCGGCTGATCGCGCACACCATCAACGCCGGCGAGCGTGCCGGCAAACCGGTGGCGGTATGCGGCGAAATCGCGGGCGACTCACGGGTTACCCGCATGCTGCTGGGCCTGGGTCTGACCGAATTCTCCATGCATCCGCAGCAGTTGCTCGATGTCAAGAAAGAAGTCCGCCAGGCCCATTCGAATGCCTTGAGGGTCAAGGTCGCGTCCGCCTTGAATCGGGCGGAACGCATCGATCTGGCCGCGCTGTCCGGTTAAGGCCATAAGGGTGGAAACCGTCGGATTTCCACTATTTCACTATTCCTTTAGCGCTGATACGCGGTTTCGCCGTGCGTATGGACGTCCAGTCCCTCGCGTTCCACGTCCGCGGCCACGCGCAGCCCGCATGCCTTGTCTGCGATGTAATAGGCGATGAAGGCAACCACGGCGGACCATGCGATGGTGATCAGCACACCTTCCAATTGCAGCCACAGCTGATGCGGGATGGCGCCCAGGGTCTCCAGGCCGGGTCCGCCCAGGGCGCGGGCGTTGAAGACACCGGTCAGCAGCGCGCCCACGATGCCGCCCACGCCGTGGATGCCGAAGACGTCCAGCGTATCGTCCGCCCCCAGCAGGCGTTTCAGGCCGTTGACGCCCCATAGGCAGGTGGCTCCCGTCACGATGCCTATGATGAGCGCGCCGCCCGGGCCGACCAGGCCGGCGGCGGGCGTCACGCCCACCAGGCCCGCCACCGCGCCCGAGATCGCCCCCAGCAAAGAAGGTTTCCCCTTGTATTTCCACTCGGCCAGCACCCAGGCCAGCAGGGCGCCCGCCGTGGCGATCGCGGTGTTGAAGAAGGCCAGGGCGGCGGTTTGATTGGCGCTCAGCGCCGAGCCCGCATTGAAGCCGAACCAGCCCACCCACAACAGCGAGGCGCCTATCATGGCCATGGGCAGGTTGTGGGGTTGCATCGATTCCCGGCCGTAGCCCACGCGCTTGCCGATGTAATAGGCGCCCACCAGCGCGGCCACCCCGGAATTGATGTGGACCACGGTACCGCCGGCAAAATCCAGCGCGCCGCGTTCCAGTAGCCAGCCGCCCGGCCCCCACACCATGTGGGCGATGGGAAGGTAGGCAAAGCTGAACCAGATCAAGGTAAAGAGCAGCACGGCGGAATAGCGCGCCCGTTCGGCAAAGCCGCCCACGACCAGCGCGCAGGCGATGCCGGCGAACGTGGCCTGAAAGGCGGCGAAGCTCAATTCGGGAATGCCGCCCGTCAACGTATAGCGCTGGGCGCCCAGGTCCAGCATGCCGCTGAATAACAGTCGCGAGAACCCGCCCACGACGGCGCTGCCTTCCGTGAAGGCGAAGGAATAGCCGTAGGCGAACCACAATACCAGTGCCAGTGCGAAGGTGGACAGCACTTGCATCAGTACGGAAAGAACGTTCTTCGCCCGGACCAGGCCGCCGTAGAACAGCGCCAGACCGGGCGCCGTCATCAGCAGTACAAGCAGGGTCGAAAGACTTACCCAGGCCAGATCGGTTTTATCCATTTTTATGCTCCAGAAAACCGGTTGAGACGCCATCGCGGTGCCGGCCGGGCACGCGCGGCGTTGGGATAGGCGTTTGAATAGCTAGGGGCGCAAGGCGCCGGGTCGCTACGACGGCTACAGGGCGTTCTCGCCCGATTCGCCCGTGCGTATGCGTATGGCCTGCTCGATGGGGGTGACGAAGATTTTTCCGTCGCCTATCTTTCCCGTATGGGCGGCCGCGCACAGCTTCTCGATGGCTTGCTCGACCAGGTGTTCGGATACCGCCATTTCCAGGCGCAGCTTGGGCAGGAAATCCACGGTGTATTCGGCGCCGCGATACAGCTCGGTATGGCCTTTCTGGCGGCCGAAGCCTTTGACCTCGGTCACTGTCATGCCTTGTATGCCGATGTCGGATAGGGCGGCGCGGACTTCGTCCACCTTGAAGGGCTTGATGATGGCGGTGATGAGCTTCATTGCGTCGTTCTCCTGGGTTAGACGAGAAGGTTTACGCAATAGGCATGCCAGTTTTTCAGCCCATCGTAGGGACGGGGGCGGCGGTCGAGCGTGGGAAAGTATAGGGGCAGGGCGGGGTGCAGGCCCGCGATCACGGCGGAACTCCGAGCGCCATGTCGGTGCGCCGGGAGGAGGGGCGCACCAATATGAAGCAGAGGCGGGAAGCGCACAAGCTTGTAACAAAACATCGGCCCGCCGGGGGCTTTGTATCCGTATGTTGGGGGAAGGCCATCGGGCCGGCCGGCTCAAACCCCGATAGCAAAAGGCATTCCCGCCAAAAATAACTGGAATAAAAAATATTATTGAAATCAGTATTTACACTAGTTTTATGGGGTTGGCGCGTTCTATGGCTAGTATGGGTATCAAGTCAGTTGTAACAAGCTTGCCGCCGGATCGTCAGTCGCATCGATGCCGGCAATAAGAAACCCGCGACGTTGCACAAGAGAGGAATATCATGGAAAAGACTCGTATACATCTAGCCCTTATCGCTATGGTTGCTTCGATGAGTCTGCTGGCAGCATGCTCCAAGGGCGAGGACGCAAACGCCCCGGCGAGCGGCGCTCCGGGCACGACGGCTCCGGCCCCCGCACCCACGCCCGGCGCCTCGCCCAGCGATACTCCGGCTCTCGCCCCATCTTCCGGCCAGAGCGGCACGATGGAAGAATCGGCCAAGCAGGCAGCCAATACCATCTCGGACAAGGCCGTCGAACTGAAGGATAGCGCCGCCGAAAAGGCCGGCCAGGTGGGTGACGCCATCAAGGAAGGCGCCGCCAAGGCCGACAAGGCCATCCAGGACTCGCTGGGCAACAAGTCCGCCAGCAGCACGGCCACCACGCCGGCCTCCCAAGCCAAGCCCTAAAGCGGGCAAGTTGGCATACGCCGCCGCGCCAACGCGGCGGCAGCGTCGAAACGAGCCTTTAGAGGCTCGTTTTTTATTACACTAGAGGCTGATGCCCACGGAGAACGCCATGATCAACCGCAGCGATTGGTTTGAAGACTTCCAGAAGAACATGTCCGAGCTCATCGCCAAGAGCCCGGCCGCCGACATCGAACGCAACGTCAAGGCCATGATGGCGCAGACTTTTGCGCGCATGGATCTCATCACTCGCGAAGAGTTCGACGTTCAGGCCCAACTGCTGGAAAAGGCGATGGCGCGGATCACCGCGCTGGAATCCCGGGTCCAGGCGCTGGAAGGGCGGCCCGACACCCCCATGCAGGCGGGTTCCGCCACCGATCCGGCCTAGCCCATGCGCGCCGCCCACGCCTTGCGGCCGCGGACCGGGCCGCAAGGCTTGGTTCCAGGGTACTAGCCGCCAGAGACCTATTCATCCATAAGCCATCCTATTCCCTTGTACCGGCCCCATACTGGCTGTCGGTGGAAAAATCACGGGGTGGGGCATGTCTCTTGCAGTCTTGGCGAGCCGGGCGCTTTGCGGCCTTCAGGCATTCGCGGTTCGCGTCGAAGTCCATGTCGGTCATGGCTTGCCGGCATTCCATGTGGTGGGGCTGCCCGATGCCGGCGTGCGCGAAAGCCGCGAACGCGTCCGTTCGGCCATCGTCAGCAGCGGCTTCGAATTTCCCGCCGGCCGCATCACCGTCAATCTGGCGCCGGCCGATCTGCCCAAGGAATCCGGTCGCTACGACCTGCCCATAGCGCTTGGGGTATTGCTGGCTTCCGGTCAGGTCCAGCCCGATGCCGCCAGTGGGGCTACGCTCGATCTTGAAAATTATGTGTTTGCCGGCGAGCTTTCGCTCACCGGCGCCGTCGTGTCGATCGGCGCGCCGTTGGCCATTGCGCTGGCGGTGGCGCGCGAGGACCGGGACGCGGTCCTGGTGCTGCCGCCCGAATCGGCGCGGGTAGCCGCTCGGGTTCCGGGCCTGGCCGTGCTGGCGGTGGCCTGCCTGGCCGATGCCGTGGACCATTTTTCGGGTAGCCGGCCTCTGTCGGCGGCTGAACCGGCGGAGCAAGCCGTGGCAGCCAGCGCCGCGCCCTGTCTGTCCGACGTGCGCGGTCAATTCCTGGCTCGCCGGGCGCTGGAGATCGCTGCGGCCGGAGGCCACAGCCTGTTGATGTCGGGGCCGCCCGGCACCGGCAAAAGCATGCTGGCGCACCGGCTGCCGGGCCTGCTTCCCCCGTTGGACCCCGAGCAAGTCCTGGAAGTCGCCGCACTGGCCGGATTGAGCGGCCGCGAACAGGCATGCTCCGACCTGCCTCCGTTCCGGTCTCCGCATCACACGGCTTCGGCGCCGGCGCTGGTGGGTGGGGGCGCCCACCCTCGGCCGGGGGAAATCAGCCTGGCCCATCACGGTGTGCTGTTCCTGGACGAGTTGCCCGAGTTCCAGCGCCGCGTGCTCGAATCCTTGCGCGAGCCGCTGGAAACCGGCTGCGTGTCCATAGCCCGCTCCTCCCGTACCCTGACGTTTCCGGCGGCATTCCAACTGGTGGCCGCCATGAATCCGTGCCCTTGCGGCTGGATGGGGCACAAAAGAAAGAACTGCCGCTGTACCCCCGACATGGTGGATGCCTACCGGAACAAGCTATCCGGCCCTTTGCTGGACAGGGTGGACCTGCAAATAGCCTTGCCGCCGGCGGAGCCCGGCTGGATCGACCTTCCCCAAGGCGAAGCTTCGGGGCCGGTGCGGATGCGGGTGCTAAGCTGCCGGCAAAGGCAGTGGCGGCGCCAGAAAAGCACCAATGCCCGGCTGGGGGCGGACGATATCGCGCGCTACTGCTTGCCGGACGACGAAGGCCGCAAGTTGCTGGCCCAGGCCATGGAGCGCTGGAGCTGGTCGGCGCGGGTCATGCATCGCAGCCTGCGCGTGGCGCGCACCTTGGCCGATATGGCTGGGCAGGACGACATCGGCGCGGTGCACGTCGCCGAGGCCATACAGTATCGGCAACCCTGGGGGTGATTGCGCCGGCTTGCCCGATTTGCGCGCATCCGCCCTGAATCGGACGCGGTTTGCCTCATTGTGATGCATCGGGGCGCCGTGGCGAAGAAGGGTCGCCTCGGGCCGCTTGGCGCGGCTAGTCTGTGAAGCTTGGCATGGGTTTTGCGTTTGGAAGCATTGATCCGCTGTTCATCAGTGTCATTCCAAGGAGTAGCTCATGGCTCGTTTCTCTCTTGCGCCACCGTTCGTCATGTTGGGCTTGCTGGCTAGCGTCAATGCGCATGCGCAAGCCCCCGCAGTGCTCCAGGCCGGCGCTGCGCCGACGCCGTCCGATTTCACGCTTGGCGCCAACGTCTCGCTGGCCAGCCAATATCGTTATCGCGGCCTGATGCAAAGCGATGGCAAGCCGGCGATACAGGGCGGATTCGACCTGAAGCATGCCAGCGGCTTCTATGTGGGGAACTGGAACTCCAGCATAAGCTGGCTTTCCGATGCCGATCCCGGCGTGTCGTCGTCGGTCGAAATGGATTTCTATGCCGGGTATGCGCGCAACATCTGGGGCGACCTGTCCGTCGATGCGGGCGTGCTGCATTACTATTACCCAGGCAGCTATCCGTCCGGATTCACCCGGCCCGACACGACGGAAGGCTATCTGGGCTTGAGCTACGGGCCGGTGAGCTTCAAGTATTCCCATTCATTCACCAATTTGTTCGGCGTGCCCGATTCCAGGAACAGCCAGTATTACGATCTTTCCGGCAGCTTTCCCACCGGCGTGTGGGGACTGGCCCTGAACGCCCATGTGGGCTACCAGAAGGTCCGGAACCTGGACGACGGGTCGTACGCGGATTGGTCGGTGGCGCTCAAGAAAGAGTGGGAAGGCGGCTTTACGGCAACGTTGGCCTATGTGGATACGAATGCCGACCGAAACGTCTATACCAGCGCCAAGGGGAAATACCTGGGGCGCTCGGCAGCGGTTCTGACGCTTTCCAAAGCTTTTTAAGAAGGGCGCGCGCGCCGAGCGGAGGGGCGCCGCCTTTTTCGGACGCCAGCCGCCCGGTGGCCGGGCCTGGTCGCCTGGTGCTTGGTACTCCTTGTACCGGCATGCGTTTGCCGTGTTAGACAAATGCGGGGAATTCATCATATAATCAAGGGCTTTTCATAACTTCCTGGAAGAAACCTATTCAGGAACCATGGAAAGACGCCAGGATTGGATGCCAGTAGGGGCATAAAGGCCGCATGAAAATGTGGCCTGCCGGGGCCGCCAGGAATGGAAACAGAAGTGAAAGTAGAAGTGGATAGTGGGTTTTGCAAGCGCAACCGGTGTTTTGCAGCCAAGAATTTTGGCTGGCCTGGGTGCCACCTGCGTTCATAATTTAATAACAGAGTTACATCATGCCTAAGATGAAAACCAAGAAAGGCGCTGCGAAGCGCTTTAAGGTTCGCGGTAGCGGGTCTATCAAGCGGGGCCAGGCGTTCAAGCGCCACATCCTCACCAAGAAAACAACCAAGAACAAGCGCCAGTTGCGCGGTTCTGCCGCGGTGCACGATTCTGACGTCGCCTCGGTCAAGGCAATGATGCCTTTCGCTTGATTACCGGAGATCTACTATGCCTCGCGTAAAACGCGGCGTTACTGCCCGTGCCCGTCACAAAAAAGTTATCAAAGCAGCTAAAGGTTATCGCGGTCGCCGCGGTAATGTATTCCGTATCGCCAAACAGGCGGTGATGCGTGCCGGGCAATATGCCTACCGCGATCGCCGCAACAAGAAGCGCACTTTCCGTGCTCTGTGGATCACCCGCATCAATGCGGCTTGCCGCGAGCTGGGCGTGTCGTACAGCGTGTTTATCGCTGGCACGAAGAAAGCCTCGATTGAACTGGATCGCAAAGTACTGGCCGACATGGCAGTGAACGACAAGGCCGGCTTCGCAGCCGTGGTTGCCCAAGCCAAATCCGCTTTGGCTGCTTGATCGAATCCGATTCTGTATTGCTGCAAACGGGGCTCTTTTGGGCTCCGTTTGTATTTGGAAAAGCGACACTATGACTCCTCCGGTTGACGACCTGCTTGTACAGGCCAAAGAACAGTTCGCCCAGGCCAGCGACGCCGCGGCGCTAGAAAACGCCAAGGCGAAATTTTTGGGCAAGCAGGGCGCTTTGACCGCCTTGCTCAAGGGGTTGGCGCAGCTGGACCCCGAGCAGAAGAAAGCCGAAGGGGCCCGCATCAATCAATTGAAGCAACAGGTCGAAGGCCTGCTGAACGAGCGGCGCGCCCAGATGGCGCAGGCGGAGCTGGACAAGCGCCTGGCCGCCGAGACCATAGACGTTACCTTGCCCGGACGGGGCCGCGCCTTCGGCGGCGTCCATCCGGTCATCCAGACCTGGCAGCGCGTCGAGGCCATTTTCCGCTCCATCGGTTTCGACGTGGCCGACGGCCCCGAAATCGAGAACGACTGGACCAACTTCACGGCCCTGAACAATCCCGAGAACCATCCCGCGCGGTCCATGCAGGACACCTTCTACGTCGACATGAAAGACGACAAGGGCCTGCCCCTGCTGCTGCGCACGCACACCAGCCCCATGCAGGTGCGCTACGCCCGCATGAACAAGCCACCCATCAAGGTCATTGCCCCGGGGCGCACCTATCGCGTCGACAGCGACGCCACCCATTCGCCCATGTTCCACCAGGTCGAGGGCCTGTGGATAGCCGAAGATATTTCTTTCGCCGATCTGAAGGGCGTGTATACCGATTTCCTGCGGGCGTTTTTTGAAACGGACGATCTGTCGGTGCGTTTCCGTCCCTCGTTTTTCCCTTTCACCGAGCCGTCCGCCGAGATCGACATGATGTTCACCTCGGGCCCCAATCAGGGGCGCTGGCTGGAAATTTCCGGGTCGGGCCAGGTGCACCCGGAAGTGGTGCGCAATTTCGGGCTGGATCCCGAACGCTACATCGGCTTTGCCTTCGGCTCCGGCCTGGAGCGCCTGACCATGCTGCGTTACGGCGTGAACGACCTGCGCCAGTTCTTTGAAGGCGACCTGCGCTTCCTGCGCCAGTTCAAGCGCTGAACCTTATCCATAAAAACGCGGGCGGCGCCGGTTTTTGGCGGCGTTCCGCTTAGCCGCAACACGAATACGACGAGCACATTATGCAATTTCCCGAGTCCTGGCTACGTACGTTTGTCAATCCCGACCTGGATACCGATGCCTTGTCGCATCGCCTGACCATGGCGGGCCTGGAAGTCGAAGAGACGGTGTCGGCCGCGCCTCCGTTCAGCGGGGTGGTGGTGGCGCACATCGTCGAAATCGAGCCGCATCCGAATGCCGACAAATTGCGCGTCTGCCGGGTCGACGATGGGTCGGGCGCCTTGTTGCAGATCGTGTGCGGCGCGCCCAACGCGGCGGCGGGACTGAAAGTACCCCTGGCCCGCATCGGCGCGCAACTGCCCGGCGGCATGAAGATAGGCGCCGCCAAGATGCGTGGCGTCGAGTCGGCCGGGATGCTTTGCTCGGCACGCGAATTGGGCCTGTCGCAAGACCATGCCGGCCTGCTGGAGCTGGACGCCGATGCGGCCGTCGGCGCGACGCTGCGCGAGGCCCTGGATCTGGACGACACCTTGTTCACCCTGAAGCTCACTCCCAATCGGGCCGACTGCCTGTCCATGCTGGGGGTGGCGCGCGAAGTGTCGGCGTTGACCGGCGCCGCGCTGAACATGCCTGGGTACGAGCCGGTGCCAGTCAGCCTGGAAGACCGTTTGGCGGTCAAGGTCGAGGCGCCCGATCTTTGCGGCCGTTTCGCCGGCCGCGTCATACGCGGTGTGAACGCCAGGGCGCAAACGCCTGCGTGGATAGTCAGGCGGCTTGAGCGTGCGGGTCAGCGCCCGATCTCGGCCCTGGTCGACATCTCGAACTACGTCATGCTGGAGCTGGGCCGGCCCACCCACGTCTTCGACCTGAAGCGCATACAGGGCGGCCTGACCGTGCGTTGGGCCCAGCCGGGCGAACAGCTGGAACTGCTCAACGGCCAGACCGTGCAACTGGAGCCCGACGTGGGCGTGATCACTGCCGACGGCGTGGTCGAAAGCCTGGCCGGCATCATGGGCGGGGAGGCCACGGCGGTCACCCTGGATACCACCGACATCTTCCTGGAAGGCGCTTTCTGGTGGCCCGAGGCCATCATGGGCCGCGCGCGGCGCTACAAGTTCAGCTCCGAAGCCAGCCACCGCTTCGAGCGCGGCGTGGACTTCGAGTCCGTCACCGAACATCTGGAGCGCATGACCCGCCTGATCGTCGACATCTGCGGCGGGCAGGTCGGCCCGCTGGACGACCAGATCGTCAATCTGCCGAAACGCGAGCCTGTTGCCATGCGGCTCGATCGTTGCCATCGTGTCCTGGGCGTGCCTGTGGCGCGCCAGGAAGTCGAAGAAATATTCACCCGCCTGGGCCTGTCGTTCACGGTGAAGGACGATGTCTTCACCGTGTCGCCTCCGTCCTACCGCTTCGACCTGTTCATCGAGGAAGATCTGATCGAGGAAGTGGCGCGCGTCTATGGTTTCGAGCGCATCCCCGACCTGCCTCCGCGGGCTCGCGCCTCCATGCGCGTCGACCCCGAAGTCTTGCGTGGGCCGCATGCCTTGCGGGCTCGCATGGCCAGCCTGGACTACCAGGAGGTCATCAATTTTTCCTTTGTCGAAGAAGCCTGGGAACGCGGCCTGGCAGGCAATGAGGACCCCATCCGCCTGCTCAATCCCATTGCCAGCCAACTGGCGGTCATGCGCTCCAGTCTGATCGGCGGCTTGCTGGCCAACATCGAATACAACGCCAATCGCAAGCAGAGCCGCGTGCGCGTTTTCGAACTGGGCCGGGTGTTTTCGCGCGACGCGACGGTGGTTGACGGCCCCCTGGAAGTGGCCGGTGTGCGCCAGCCGCAGCACCTGGCGGGCGCGGCCTGGGGCCCCGCCGTGGAAGAGCAGTGGGGCGTACCGCTGCGTCAAGTGGATTTCTACGACGTCAAGAAAGACGTAGAGGCTTTGCTGGGCGAGCAGGCGCGCAAGCTGGCCTGCGTGGCGGCCGGGCATCCGGCGCTGCATCCGGGGCGCAGCGCGCGCCTGGAACTGGACGGCAAGGCCATAGGATGGCTGGGCGAGCTGCATCCCCGCTGGGTCCAGCAAGCCGGCCTGTCGCATGCGCCGGTGGTTTTCGAATTGGACGCTTCGGCCATTTCCACGACCCAGTTGCCTGCGCCGGCCGAGCTGTCGCGCCAGCCCATCGTGATACGCGACCTGGCGGTCTGGGCGGGCGACGACGTGTCGTACGGGGATTTGTTGGCTACAC
This sequence comes from Burkholderiaceae bacterium, assembly GCA_049646585.1. Lineage (GTDB taxonomy): Bacteria > Pseudomonadota > Gammaproteobacteria > Burkholderiales > Burkholderiaceae_B. The sequence goes on from JBARWC010000047.1 coordinate 17,308, forward strand.
TTGCGCACACGATTCAATCTAATGCTACTCTTGGAATCGTCAAGGACATTAAACTGTTCGACGTGTGGCGTGATAAGTCCGCGCAAGCCACCGAGAAAAGCCTGGCATTCCGTTTCTGGCTGCAAGACCGCGAAGCCACGCTTGACGATGCCACGGTAGAACAATGCCTCGCCCGATTGCTGGAGGCGCTGGTTAACGCCCACGGCGTGCGCCAGCGGGCTTAAGGAGTAAAGACATCATGAATCCGGATCGCACCCTGACCAAGGCCGAGCTTGCCGAGCTGCTGTTTGACCGCGTCGGCCTGAACAAGCGCGAAGCCAAAGACATCGTCGATACCTTTTTTGAAGAAATACGCGAGTCACTGGCACGCGGCGTCGAAGTCAAGCTGTCGGGCTTCGGCAATTTCCAGGTTCGCGACAAGCCTCCGCGCCCGGGGCGCAACCCCAAGACGGGGGAAGTGATTCCCATCGCGGCGCGCCGGGTGGTTACCTTCCATGCCAGCCAGAAGTTGAAGAGCGTAGTGGAATCCGTCGGTAAGCCGGCCACTGCGGCAGAATAGGAAAACCTTGTCCGTTAACCGGAATAGAATCCGTCCATGAGCACTAGCGATAATCCTGTCACACTGCCTCCCATTCCCGCCAAGCGCTACTTCACCATAGGCGAGGTCAGCGACCTGTGCTGCGTCAAGCCTCACGTGTTGCGCTACTGGGAACAGGAGTTCACGCAGCTCAAGCCGGTCAAGCGCCGCGGCAACCGGCGCTATTATCAGCACCACGAAGTCCTGCTGATACGCCGTATACGCGACCTGCTCTACGAACAGGGCTTTACCATCAGCGGTGCGCGCAACCGCCTGGGTGACTTGCACGACGTCCCGCACGACCAGGACGCCGCCGTGCGCCTCTCGGGCACCGAGCTCCAGGCCCTGCGCAATGACCTGAACGCCGTGCGCGACATGCTGGCCGGCGCCCTGGCTAAGACAGGCATGGAAACCGGCGAAGACGGCCAGCTTGAACTGTCCTGAGTTCCACAAATTATTTCGCAACGTCAAAGATAGTTAATATCGCTTCAAATCCTTGGACAAATCGGGGCGGCGAATTTAACTTAGTGGGTATCCATTCCGGATACAGGCCTATCCGGGCCTGTTTTTCGATGCCTGCCCTTTATGTCCGTTGCACCGCCACCCCCCCAGACCGACGAACTCGCCGACCAGCAGTTGATGCTTGCAGCCAAGCATTACCTGTCGGTGCGCTTGGCGCAGCCACCGCATATGGACGAGCTGGCACAGGCGCTGGGGGTCAGCAAGAAACGCTTGTCCCAGCTGTTCCGTCAATCGCTGGGCATGACCGTCATCCAGTTCATGCGTGAGGAGCGCATGCGCAGGGCGCAGCGCCTGCTGGTGCAGACCTCGCAAGACATACAGGCCATCGCGCTGGATCTGGGCTTTTCCAGTTCCGCCAACTTTTCCAATGCCTTTCACAGCCACGTCGGCATGTCGCCGTCGGATTTTCGCAAGACCGCTCCCCTGGATTCGGTGACCGCACTGCAGGGCTCCGTGCAATGGAGCTCGCCGGAAGCGCTTTAGATTCATGGGCCGTGGCGATAAAATCGTCGCATGACTCCAGATTCCTTGCGTTCCAGGGCCTTGGCGGCCTTGCTGCTGAATGATCCCGCCGACAAGGCGGCTGCCGTCGGCATGCTGCTGGACACTCTTCCTGCTGATTCCGATACCTCGTTCCCCGAGCCCGCGGGCATACCCGGGCGCCCGGCGCTGCCCGAACTGGTGCCGCCACATAAGGTGAAGCGGCGCTCGATGAACTCCCCGCAAGGGCGCGCCGCCCTGATCCATTCGCTGGCCCATATCGAGTTCAACGCCATCAATCTGGCGCTGGACATCCTGTGGCGGTTCCCGGGCATGCCGGATGCTTTCTACCGCGACTGGGCGCGGGTGGCGCGTGAAGAGGCCTTGCACTTTGGCATGCTGCGGCGGCATCTGGAATCCATGGGCCATGCTTATGGCGACATGCCCGCCCACGACGGCTTATGGGAAATGGCCGAGCGCACGCGCTCCAGCCTGCTGGCGAGGCTGGCTCTGGTGCCGCGCACGCTGGAGGCGCGCGGCCTGGATGCGTCGCCGCTGGTGCGCCGCAAGCTGGCCGATGCGGGTGACCACGAAGGCGCGGCCATCATCGACATCATCCTGCGCGACGAAGTCGGCCATGTGGCGGTGGGCAATGCCTGGTATCGTCACGAGTGCGCCAGGCTGGGGCTGGAGCCGGTCGATCAGTTCCGGCGGCTGGCCGAGCAGTATCGCGCACCGCGCTTGCGCGGGCCCTTCAACATAGAGGCGCGGCTTGCCGCGGGTTTTACAGAACAGGAACTGGAGGCCCTTCATCATGACGCTCTCGGTGTTTGATATTTTCAAGATAGGCATAGGCCCGTCCAGTTCGCACACGGTCGGGCCCATGCGGGCGGCGCGCAATTTTGCGCGCACGCTGCAAAGCCGCCAACTGCTGCCTGGCGTGGCGGCCTTGTCCGTGGACCTGTACGGCTCGCTGGCGGAAACCGGAAGAGGCCACGGCACCGACATGGGCATCATCCTGGGCCTGATGGGCGAAGCGCCCGACACGGTGGAGCCGGCCGGCATTCCTCGTCTGATGGCCCAAGTGCAGGCCGACAAGCGCTTGCGCCTGTGGGGCGCGCACGATATCGCCTTCGACCCGGCCAAGGCCTTTTCCTATCGTATCCGCCCCATGGTCGAGCACCCCAATGGGATGCGCTTTCAGGCCTTCGATCAGGACGGGAAGCTGCTGATCGCCGAACGCTACGTCTCCATCGGCGGCGGCTTCATCCGGGCGCTGGATACCCTGGAAACCGACGAGACCGTGCCGCAGCACGACCCCGTGCCGTACCCGTTTTCGACCGGGCGGCAATTGCTGGACCTTTGCGAGCGGACAGGCCTGTCCATGGCCGGGCTGATGATGGCCAACGAATCCGTGCTGGCGCCCGCCGAGCGGGTTCGCCAGGGCGTGCTGCATATCGCGGACGTGATGAACGCCTGCATCGATCGCGGTTGCGGCCTGGGCAACGACCAGGCCGATGAACTGCTGCCGGGAGGCCTGAAAGTGCGCCGCCGCGCGCCCGCGCTATATCGCGAATTGAAGCGCGACGGCGCCCGGCACGACGGCGCCCGGCGCGATGTCTTGTACGCCATGGACTGGGTCAATCTTTTTGCCATGGCCGTGAACGAGGAAAATGCCGCCAGCGGGCGCGTAGTCACCGCGCCCACCAACGGCGCCGCTGGCCTGTTGCCGGCCGTGCTGCGCTACTACCAGACCTTTGTTCCGGAGCCGTCGCAGGACGGTTGCATCGACTTCCTGCTGACGGCGGCGGCCATAGGCTTTCTGTACAAGGAAAACGCCTCGATCTCGGGCGCCGAGGTCGGCTGCCAGGGCGAGGTGGGCGTGGCCTGTTCCATGGCGGCGGCGGGGCTGGCGGCGGTCTTGGGCGGCACGCCGCGGCAGGTCGAGAATGCGGCCGAGATCGGCATGGAGCACAATCTGGGCCTGACCTGCGATCCCATAGGCGGCCTGGTGCAGATACCTTGCATAGAACGCAACGCCATGGGAGCCGTCAAGGCCATCAACGCGGCCAGGCTGGCTTTGCAGGGCGATGGGCGGCACCATGTTTCGCTGGATGCCGTCATCGAGACCATGCGCCAGACCGGTGCGGACATGCGCAGCAAGTACAAGGAAACGTCCCGGGGCGGCCTGGCGGTGAATGTGGTCGTTTGCTAGACCCCGCCAGGCCTGATTGCCGGATGGCGCCGGGTTAGGAGTTTGCCCCGGGCCGGCTGGCCGGGTCCGTGGCCGGGCCGGCGGCGGGCGGCTGTTTCTTTCCGAAAGTGACGATGCGCCCGATGAACAGGACGGGCCCGGTGGGCGAGGCCGTGGGCGAGCCGCCGGCGGGCTCCTGCGTCATTTCGAAGATCTGGTCCGGGCCTACCCCGCCCATCAGGGCGGCCGGGACGGTGACCGGCTTGTTCGGGTCGATGAGCCCCAGCGAGCGGGGCTGAGGCATGCTGGCGTTGTGGGTCCACAATTGCACCGAAGCCGTGGCGGGAATGTCGCTGCGTACTTGCGGGTCCAGCAGCACGTTCTGCTGAGGGTCCACGGTAAGGACCCAGCCGGGCGTCGAGCTTTGGCCCGGCGCCTGCAGGATGGCGGCCTGGGTGGGCGCGACTTCGACGACCTTGATGGCGGGCGGGACGGGCTTGGCCGGCATCAGCGCCAGGGCCAGCGCGATCACCGCGAAGGCCACGCTGGCTCCGCGCCATATCCAGATGTTGCCCGCCATGGAAGCCGGTTTTTCGCGGCTGGGGGGCTGGGGCGATTCGGCTTTGGTCGTGGAGGAGGGCGCGGCGGCTTTCGCATGCTCGACCGGGAAAGAGGCGGAGGCCGTCGCGGCATTTCCGGCGGCCTCGGCCACGGAACTTTCGTAGCGGGCCGCCTGGGCGGAGGCACGGCTGTGCCCGGCGTCGTGGCTGTCGCTGTCGGCCCGTATGTTGCCGTCGACGCCGTTGCCGTGAATGCCGATGCTGTCGCTGCCGTTATTGCCGCCGGCGTGCATGCCGATGTCATTGTTGCCGTTTGGTGGCGGCGTTGCCGTCGTGGCCGTAAAGGCGGCGTCGTGGCTGGTTTCAGGAAGGACGTCGTCGTTCGGCGCGGCCGACAGGGTGGGCTCGTTGCGTATCCGTTCGGGCGTCGGTTGGTGGTGCCTCTTTTTCCTGGACGTCGTCGGCAAGGAGGCCTGTGCCGCGGGCTCGGCAGGCGGGTTGTGCGCCGGCCTGCGGTAAAGGCTGGAAGGCCCCGGCGTGGTGTCGTGGCCCAGGCTGGTCTGTATCTTGGCCAGCAGCAGGGGCGAAGGGTCGACCGGCGTCAGCAGGTCGGTCAGTTCCAGAAAGCCTTGCTCCCAGTCCAGGGCCTGCGCCGCGGCCTGCGCATCACGGCCCAGCAGGGCGTGCGCCTGCGCCATTTCTTGCTGGTTCAACAAGCCCAGGGTGTATTCGGCAATCAGTATGCCTTGGTCCTTGCTAGTCATGCTGCCTGCCGCTCCTGCAAGGATTTCAATGCCTCTTGCGTATCCCGCCGGGCTTGCTCGGGCGGGATGCCCAGTCGCGCCGCTATCTGCTCGTAGTTGTAGCCTTTGTAGAAAGCCATCAGCAGGGGCTTGCGCAGCGATTCGTCCATGGCGGCGACGGTTCCGGCCAGGCCGCCGGCTTGCGCCTGGGCTAGCGCCGCGTTCTCGGGCAGGACGTCGGCCCACGAGTCGTTGCCGAAGCGCGGGCGGCCCGCCTGACGCAGGCGGCCCAGGGCGCGGTAGCGCGCAATGCTGTACATCCAGGCGCGGGCGCCGCCCATGGCCGGGTCGTAGCCGGCGGCGTTTTTCCAGATAAGGGTGAAGGCGTCCTGCACCAGGTCTTCCGCGCCGGCGCGCTGGCCGAGCATTTTCAGGCCCAGGGCCAGCATTTGCGGCGCCTCGTGCCGGTACAGGCTCTGGAAGGCGATCTGGTCGCCGGCCGCGCAGGACAGCAGGGCGGCTTCGTAGTCGAAGGGTGGAACAGCCATACATTCTCCGGTTTATCCCCGGGCCGCGCGCCGTGGAAACCATCGGGTATTTCCATGACGCGCATTTCCCGGAACGCTATTGTATTAGGTGTTCCGTCCAGCGGTAATGGAGAATGCGCGCACAGGCGTAACAGCCTTGTTCCATACGGCGACGCCGCCCATCCTTGCGGCGGGCGGCGTCGTCGAAAGCATGCGGGTTCAGGACGGCTGGATGCCCGCTTTCTTGATGATGACGCCCCATTTTTCCGTTTCCTTTTTCTGGAAATCGGCCAGCTCGGCGGGCGTGGAGGTGACGGGCTTGGTCCCCGTCTGCGTGTAGAACTGCACGGCGGCGCTACGCGTGGTGGCGTTGACCAGCAGGTCGTGCAGCTTGGAAACCACGGCGGGCGGCGTGTTGGCCGGCACATAGGCGCCGAACCAGTAGCCCATTTCATAGCCCGGCACGCCCGCGCTGGCTATCGTGGGGATGTCGGGGGCCAGCGCCGAAGGCTGGGACATGGTCACGCCCAGCGCGCGCAGCTTGCCGGCCTTGACCTGGGGCAGGCCGGTGGCCATGTCGGCCATCATCATGTCGATCTGGCCGCCCAGCAGGTCGGTGATGACCAGCGGGTTGCTTTTATAGGGTACGTGCAGGATTTTTACGTCGGCCATCTGCTGGAACAGTTCGCCCGCCACGCGGCTGCTGGAGCTGCCGCTGCCGAAACTGAGCTTCTCGGGGTTTTCCTTGGCCAGCTTGATGAAGTCGCCCACGGTCTTGGCGGGCGACTTGGGGTTGACCACCATGATCTGCCCGCCGGTGCCCAGCAGCGTGACGGGCTCGAAATCCTTCACGGGATCGTAGCTGAGCTTCTTGTACAGGTGCGGGTTGGCCGATTGCGAGGTATTGGTGGTGATCAGCACCTTGTAGCCGTCCGGCTCGGCGCGGGCCACTTCGCTGGCGCCTATCATGGCGCTGGCGCCGGGCTTGTTCTCGATGACGACCACTTGTTTGGTCTGCTCGGTGATGCCCTGGCCGATGGCGCGGGCAAGCTGGTCGGTGGCGCTGCCGGGGCCGAAGGGCACGACGAAGGTAATCGATTTGCTGGGATAGTCCTGCGCCTGCGACGTTGCCGCAAAGGGCAGGCATAGGCCCAGCGCCGTGGCGAGCAATGTTCTTTTGATGTATAGCGGGTTCATGGGTCGTCTCCTTTGGTGGTGTGATCAGGGGGTTATGTCGGGCAGGGTGGCGGCCAGGACGCCATCGACCCGTATGGGAAAATCCAGCAGATAAAAAGACAGGGCCTTGCCGTGGGTGTCCAGATTCAGCGCGTCGTTGACGCCGCCGTCCAGGATGCCTTCCAGCACGAAGTTCATGGCGGCTATGGATGCGACGAGGTAGCGCCGCACGCGCCGCGGTCGGCGGAACTCGAACCATTTTTCCAGGGCTTCCTCGGTAAGCTGCGCTTCCAGTATGGGAAACAGCTCCGGCCTCCAGGCGATCACGCTGATGTTGGATATGTCGCCCTTGTCGCCTGTGCGGCTGTGCGCAAGGCGGTACAAGGGAACGGTGACGGTGTTGTCCTTGGCTGACATGGGATTATTCATTCATGAAGGTCCAGCTTGCCGGCACCAGATCGCGGGGCACGGTGCTGGACAGGCTGTTCAGGCGCGGACGCAGGGCGGTGCGCACGCCGCCGCCGCCCGCCGGACCGCAGGTGTATAGCGCGGTGACTTCGCGCAGTACACGGGCGGCGGTGTCTTTATCGGGGTGGGAGGCCGCAACGCGCAGGCGCACGTCCCTGGCCTGGCCGGCGGCCTGCCCGCGCAGATAGCGGCCGTCGTCGTCGCCGAAGATGCTGACCGCGCCTATCAGGTCGATACGCGGCTTCAACTGCCCACCCAGGCGCTTGACGACGGTGTCGGCGGCAAGCCGCGCGCGCGCCTCGGCCTGGATGCCCGCATAGGAGATTTCGGCCTCGGCCAGCCAGCCGCCGCGATGGCAGATGTTGACCTTCAGGGTGTCGGGCCGCTGGTGGCCGGTGACGTCGCGCACGTCGACACGGTCGGGCCCGCTTTGCGCGACGCGCACGCGGCTGATGTCGGCGACCACGTCGGGCGTCAGGTAGGCCGCTGGGTCGTGCACTTCGTACAGCAGTTGTTCCTTGACGGTTTGCAGCGTAACGGCGCCGCCCGTGCCGGCCGCCTTGCTTATCGAGAACTCGCCCGTGTCCTGGATGCGGGCAATGGGAAAGCCCAGGGTGTCCATGCCGGGAATATCTTTCAGCCCGGGGACGGCGAAGTAGCCACCGGTGACCTGGGTGCCGCACTCCAGCAGGTGGCCCGCCATGGTGGCGCAGCCCAGGCGGTGTCAGTCG
>JBARWC010000048.1:0-10764 GCA_049646585.1 Burkholderiaceae bacterium
GGCCATCCGCGATTTAAACGTCGACCTCGGCAAGATTGCCCTTCTCTTCGAGCCAGCTGCGGCGCTGGGCCGACTCGCCCTTGCCCATCAGCATGTCGAACATCTGCGTGGTCGCGGCGACGCCCAGCTCGCCGTAGCTGACCGGCATCAGGCGCCGCGTGTCGGGATTCATGGTCGTGTCCCACAACTGCTCGGCGCTCATTTCCCCCAGGCCCTTGAAGCGGCTGATGCTCCACGAGCCCTCGCGCACGCCGTCCTTGCGCATTTTTTCCTGCACCGTATCCAGCTCGGCCTGGTCCAGGCAATACACCTTGCGCGCCGGGCGCTTGCCCGCCGCCGGCACGTCCACGCGGAACAGGGGCGGCCGCGCCACATACACGTGGCCCGCTTCGACCAACCGCGGAAAATGTCGGAAGAACAGAGTCAGCAGCAAGACCTGTATATGGGAGCCGTCGACGTCGGCGTCCGACAGGATGCAGATGCGCCCATAGCGCAAGCCCGACAGGTCGGCCGCGTCGTCGGGGCCGTGCGGGTCGACCCCGATGGCCACCGCGATGTCGTGGATCTCGGTATTGGCGAACAAGCGGTCGCGGTCGACTTCCCAGGAATTGAGCACCTTGCCGCGCAAGGGCAGGATGGCCTGGAATTCCTTGTCGCGGCCCATTTTGGCGGACCCGCCCGCCGAGTCCCCTTCGACCAGAAAGACTTCGGTGCGCGAGGTGTCGCTGGACTCGCAATCGGTCAGCTTGCCCGGCAGCACGGCCACGCCCGAGCTCTTGCGCTTTTCCACCTTCTGCGAAGAGCGCGCCCGCGCCTGGGCCTGGCGTATGGCGCTTTCCGCCAGCTTCTTGCCGTGATCGACGTTGGCGCTAAGCCACAGGTCCAGCGCGTTCTTGACGTAGCCGCTGACCAGCCGCACGGCGTCCCGGCTGTTCAGGCGCTCTTTGATCTGACCCTGGAACTGCGGGTCCAGCACCTTGGCCGACAAGACGAAGCTGGCCCGCGCGAACACGTCCTCGGGCAACAGCTTCACGCCCTTGGGTATCAGCGAGTGCAGCTCCGCGAACGTCTTGACGGCGTTGAACAAGCCGTCGCGCAGGCCGGCCTCGTGGGTGCCGCCGGCCGTGGTGGAAATCAGGTTGACGTAGGATTCGCGCACGACGGCTCCGTCGACCGTCCAGGCCACCACCCATTGGGCGCCTTCGCCGGGCGCATAGGTTTCATCGTCGTGCTGGGCGTACTGCTTGCCCTCGAACACGGGGATGATTTTTTCCGTGTCGCCCAAGGCCTCGTCCAGGTAACCGCGCAGGCCTTCCTGATACTGCCATTCGCGCATTTCGCCCGTTTTTTCGATCAGCAGCGTCACCTTGATGCCGTTGAGCAATACCGCCTTGCTGCGCAGCGCATGGACCAGCTCGGCCATGGGAATGGCGGCGGTGTCGAAATACTTGGGATCGGGCCAGACCCGCACCCGCGTGCCGGTCTTGCGGCGGCCGACGGGCTCCAGCTCCCGCAGGGGCGTGTGGACCTCGCCGTCGGCGAACACCAGCTCGTGCGTCTGGCCGTCGCGCCAGACCCGCACTTCCAGCCGCTTGGACAGCGCATTGGTCACGGACACGCCCACGCCGTGCAGGCCGCCCGAGAAGGCGTAGGCGCCGCCGTCCTTCTTGTCGAATTTCCCGCCGGCATGCAGGCGGGTGAAGACCAGTTCCACCACCGGCGCATGCTCTTCGGCGTGCAGGCCCACCGGAATGCCGCGCCCGTCGTCCTCGACGGACACGCTGCCGTCGCCGTGCAGGACGACCTGTATCTGTTTGCCGTAGCCCGCCAGGGCCTCGTCGGCGGCGTTGTCGATGACTTCCTGAAGTATGTGCAGGGGATTGTCGGTGCGGGTGTACATGCCCGGCCGTTGCCGCACCGGCTCCAATCCCTTCAGAACGCGGATGGATGCTTCGTCGTAACGTGGTATAGCCAATTTATTCTCGAGTTTTGCAAATGGAATTGGGGGGTATTTTACGGACAATGCGTTTTGCATGGCCCAAAGGCGGTCCGCGGGCCCTCCCGGCCGCGCCGTGCGCGGCGGCCCCGACAGTGGTATGCTTGTTGAATTCCCGCAACAAATCACACTGGACACTCAATAGAATACATTGTGTTGTTGCCTTGCATTCCCGTATAGTTTTCTGATCAGATCCACCCTATCTCTTTCTTTCTACCATGAGCGAATCCATCAAACACGTCAGCGACGCCTCGTTCGAAGCCGACGTCATCAACTCCGACGTTCCCGTCCTGGTCGACTACTGGGCGGCCTGGTGCGGCCCCTGCAAAATGATCGCCCCCCTGCTGGAAGAAGCCGCCGGCCAGTACAAGGGCCGTGTTATCATTGCCAAGGTCAATGTCGACGACAACCCCGAAACCGCCGCCAAGTTCGGCATTCGCGGCATCCCCACACTGATGTTGTTCAAAGACGGCAAAGCCGCGGCAACCAAAGTGGGCGCATTGTCCAAATCCCAACTCAACGCGTTTCTGGACGAATCCCTGTAAACCAGTTTTTTGCGCGCGAGCCTTTTCTGGGCTCGCCACCACTTTGCAAATACCCCCCTCTCTCCTCACATGCACCTCACCGAATTAAAAACGCAGCACGTATCGAAGCTGCTGGAAATGGCCGCCGAGCTGGAAATCGACAATGCCAGCCGCTTGCGCAAGCAAGAACTGATGTTCGCCATCATGAAGAAGCGGGCCAAGCAGGGTGAACAGATTTTCGGCGATGGCGTGCTTGAAGTTCTGCCGGACGGCTTCGGCTTCCTGCGCTCGCCCGATACCTCGTATCTGGCCAGCACCGACGACATCTACATCTCGCCGTCGCAGATCCGGCGCTTCAACCTGCATACGGGCGACTCCATCGAGGGCGAGGTCCGCACCCCCAAGGACGGAGAACGCTACTTCGCCCTGGTCAAGGTGGACAAAGTCAACGGCATGCAGCCCGAGGCCATCAAGCATCGCATCATGTTTGAGAACCTCACGCCCCTGCACCCCGACGAAGTGATGACGCTGGAACGCGACATCAAAAGCGAAGAAAACGCCACCGGCCGCATCCTGGACATCTTCGCCCCCCTGGGCAAGGGCCAGCGCGCGCTCATCGTCGCCAGCCCCAAGTCGGGCAAGACGGTGATGATGCAGCACATGGCGCATGCCATCAGCACCAATTACCCCGACGCCGTCATGATCGTCCTGCTGGTCGACGAGCGCCCCGAAGAAGTCACCGAAATGCAGCGCACCGTGCGCGGCGAAGTGGTGGCGTCGACCTTCGACGAACCCGCCACGCGCCACGTGCAAGTGGCTGAAATGGTCATCGAGAAAGCCAAGCGCCTGGTCGAACTGAAAAAAGACGTCGTCATCCTGCTGGACTCCATCACTCGCCTGGCGCGCGCCTACAACACCGTCGTGCCCGCCTCGGGCAAGGTGCTGACCGGCGGCGTGGACGCCAACGCGCTGCAGCGGCCCAAGCGCTTCTTCGGCGCGGCCCGCAACGTCGAGGAAGGCGGTTCGCTGACCATCATCGGCACCGCGCTGGTCGAAACCGGCAGCCGCATGGACGAAGTCATCTACGAAGAATTCAAAGGCACAGGCAACTCCGAGGTTCACCTGGAGCGCCGCCTGGCCGAAAAACGGGTGTACCCGGCCATCAACCTGAACAAATCGGGAACCCGCCGGGAAGAGCTACTCATCAAGCCAGAGCTTCTACAAAAGGTCTGGGTGCTACGAAAGTTCATACACGATATGGACGAAATCGAAGCAATGGAATTCATCCTGGACAAGATCCGCGCCACCAAGACGAATTCCGAATTTTTCGACATGATGAAGAAATAAGCGGCAAGCCACACCTGTAAGCCTCTCTCGCGAGAGGCTTACTTGCGCTAAGCACCCCATACCTTGCCGGGGTGGCCATGTCGATCCTGAACCGAAACTACTTTCAATCTTTGCTGAGTCTCGCGTACTCAGCCGCATAACAGAGCACTCTTGATGAAACTACCTACGCTAGATCAATTCCTTGGCCAAATTCATGCCCGCGACCCGAACCAGCCCGAGTTCATGCAGGCCGTCAAAGAAGTGATGAATAGTTTGTGGCCTTTCATTGAGCGCAACCCACGCTATGCCGAACATGGACTGCTCGAGCGTCTGGTGGAGCCCGAGCGTGCCATTCAGTTCCGGGTCACCTGGGTCGACGATCAAGGAAAAGTCCAGATCAATCGCGGCTTCCGCATCCAGCACAGCTCGGCCATAGGCCCCTTCAAGGGCGGCATGCGCTTCCATCCCTCGGTCAACCTGTCCATCCTGAAGTTCCTGGCCTTCGAGCAGACCTTCAAGAACGCCCTGACCACCCTGCCCATGGGCGGTGGCAAAGGCGGGTCCGATTTCGACCCCAAGGGCAAATCCGACGCCGAGGTCATGCGCTTCTGCCAGGCCCTCATTCTTGAACTGCACCGCCACCTTGGCCCTGACACCGACGTTCCCGCCGGCGACATCGGCGTCGGCGCGCGCGAAGTCGGCTTCATGGCCGGCATGATGAAAAAGCTGACCAACTCGTCGGCCAGCGTCTTCACCGGCAAGGGCCTGAGCTTCGGCGGCAGCCTGATACGCCCGGAAGCCACCGGCTACGGCGCGGTCTACTTCGCCGAAGAAATGCTCAAGCACGCCAATCAGTCCATCGAAGGCCTGACGGTGTCAGTCTCGGGTTCGGGCAACGTGGCGCAGTACGCCATCGAAAAGTGCATACAACTGGGCGCCAAGGTGGTGACCGTGTCCGACTCGCACGGCACCGTCATCGACAAGGCCGGCTTCAACCCCGAAAAACTGGCCGAACTCATACGCCTGAAAAACGAAGAACGTGGTCGCGTCGAAACCTACGCCAAGAAGTTCAACCTGGTATACGAAGCCGGCAAGCGCCCCTGGCACGTTCCCGTCGACGTCGCCCTGCCCTGCGCCACGCAGAACGAGCTGGAGCTGGACGACGCCAAGGCCCTGATCGCGAACGGCGTGCGTTGCGTCGCCGAAGGCGCCAACATGCCCACTTCGCTGGATGCGGTCGACGCCTTCCTCCACGCCAAGATACTATATGCGCCGGGCAAGGCCAGCAACGCCGGCGGCGTGGCGGTATCCGGCCTGGAAATGAGCCAGAACTCCCAGCGCCTGCACTGGACGCGCGAACAGGTCGACACCAAGCTGCACGCCATCATGCGCAATATCCACGAAAACTGCGTGCTCCACGGCACCACGGAAGGACGCTCGGTCAACTACGTCGACGGCGCCAACATCGCCGGCTTCGTCAAGGTGGCCGACGCCATGCTGCATCAAGGCATTTACTAAGCATCAACCCACGCGATGCGGCGCCGGTTTCGGTTACGCATCGCATCGCCGGGCCGGCCCCGCCGCCCGGCGCGCCTCAAGGCGTAACCGTTTTAGCCCCCTTGTCCGCGCGCGGCGGCGCGGCAACCTCTTCGACCTTGGGGTCGTCCCAATCCCCACTTATCCGGTATTCGACCGTCATGGCCTTGGCCAGCGGCGCCTGCAAAAACCATTGCGTCAGGAATGCGCCTATGCCCACGATGGGGTTGATGGCGATGCCTGCGGCAATCGCCGCGCCGCTGACGTCCAGGTTGGGTATGACCACCGCACGCATATCCAGCGTGTCGTCCAGCAGGTTCACGTCGCCACCCAGCACGATGGTGCCCACCGGCCCGATGACACGGTAATCGCTAGTCCTCATCAAGCCGTTTTCCAACGTGACGGTCCCGCGTAAATCGTCGTAGGGAAAGCCGTCCTTGGTCAGGCCGGCGGGGTGGAAGTCCAGGCGCGCCAGGCGCTTGACCGATTGCAGCGACAATAGCTCCAGCAGTCGCGCCGAGTACGAATTGATGCTGTTGAAGCGGCCCTTGCGCAGTGCGAATTCCATACTGCCGTTCAAGTCGGCCTTGCTGAAATCCCAGGGCAGGTTGCGCCATTCGAAGTTGCCGCTCACAGTGCCCGAACCGCCGCTCATCAGGTTCTTGAATCCTATGCGGTCGAAATACGCACCAAGATCATCGGTCTTCACCTGAGCGTCGAGCTTCAGGCCACGCCCGGGGCCGCTCAGGCGCCAGAGGCCGCTGCCTTCCAGCACAGCCGAGGGACTGCTCAGCTTCAGCTCGCTAAGCTTCCATAAGCGACCGCGCTCCTGGTTCACGCCTATCAGCGACAACTCGCCCACATCCCGGCCGTAAAGGCGGAAGTTCCGCACGTGCAGATCTATGCCCGGAATATCCAGGTCGTCGTCGATCCGGATATCGCTGCCGCCGGCTTCATCCTCGTTCTTGTCGCCCGTAGTATCCCGGCCCAGCGACAGGCGGTCGAAGTCGGCGTCGACCCGGCCCGCCACCTTGCCCGCGGCCTCGCGCCAGAACAGCGTGCCGGCCGTTTGCGAGGAACTGATGTCCACGCGCCAATGGGCGCTCTGGGGCCGGCGTGCGGTAAAGGTCAGTTCGTCCAGCGTCAGCCCCTGCACTTCAGCCTGCTTGGCCTGCAGACGGATTTCAGCCACATCGGGCAGCAAGGGCTGCTTGCGCTGCGTAACCTGATCAGGCATGAGCGTCGAAAACTCGGTAACGGCGGCCTGCCAGGCGTCGATATCGACGGATGGATAAAGCATGTCCAGGCTGATGCCGGCTGCGGGCAGGCCGGGCTTTTTGTTGACCCCGACCGCGCCGGCGTAGAAATAGCTGCCTTTTTTATCGTTCTCCCGATGCAGCAGGCGCGCGTTCGCCTGGCCGGCGGCGATATTCAGGATCATGCTTTTGCGATCGCTGTGACGCTTCCAGCCGACTTGCAGAGGCAAGGACTGTTCCGCGGTCTTGCCTAAAGGCGGCGGCAAATCGACCGCCATGCCTTTCAGGTCCGACTCGACCTGCAGGGAAACCCCTCGGTTCTTGCCGCTCTGCAAGGTCGCCCTGTAGGCCAGCTTGCCCTTCAGGCGCTTCATGCCCTCCACACCGACATATTCCGCCAAATCCTTGTCGACGGCGCCGCCATGCAGTTTCAGCCCCTTCAACTTGCCGCCCATCCCTCCGCTGACGGCGACGGCCCCGCCCAGGAACTCGCCCTTCAGATCCGAGGCGCTAATGGTGGTGTCGGTGAAATCCAGGCTGCCGGTCAGCTTCCGGAAAGGCGGCATTTCAGGCATCAGCCTAAGGGTGCTGCCGGAAAAGCGGATGGAGCCCTGGACCGTGGTATCGCGGCTATGCAGCAAGGGGATGGACAAGGTCAGGGGCACTTCCCAAACGCCGTCAGCACTGGCCTCGTCGAATATCCCATCCAGCAACCCGCCCAAGGGCGAATGATCCATCAGCGCCAGATAGGCCTCACCCTTGGCCGTGGTTTCCCCCTGTATGCCCAGGATGGAATTCTCTTCGATGTCGGGAATACGCGCCTGCACGTTCTTGAGCTGTATGGGCTGGCCGCTGGTCGGCCACATGGTGGCCTCATCGGCCACCAGGCGTAGGTCGGCCCGGTTCAGCGCCACCCAGCCCCGCATGTCCGTCAGGCGCGGCCAGCCCAGTTCCTTGCCCTCGGGCGGCAGGTAATCGATGATGCCACCGACATAGCTCCCCCGCACCGAAAAATCCCCCTTGGCAGGGACCTGGCTGAAGGGGAAATATTCCAGGTCGCCGCGCAGGACCATGTCCGCATTTTCGATCTCGCCGTCCACCAGGCCCTTGGCCATCCATTCCCGCGCATCCAGATTGACGGTATTGGGCAGGTATTCGTCGATGGCGGTGATCAGGGCGCGCTTGAAGTGGCCGCGCACATTGACCAGTCCCGATGGTCCGTCTCCACCCTGGCGCCAGCTTCCTTGCAGGCTGGCCTCCATGTCCTCGTTCACCACTTCGGACTGGTCCGCCTGTACATCGAGCACGCCGCCGGCCAGGCTTTGCACCGAGCCCTTGGCGCCGATATGGGAAAAACTCAGCGGATACTCGAAAACCTCGGGCGCCCGCAGGTCCAGTTGCTGCGCCAGCAAGCGGTACTCCAGCGCAGGAGCGTCGTCGGTATCGACGGGCCGCAGCAGGCGCTCATACCCCGCCCAAGGCCCGGCCACGTACAGGCGCAGGAAGCCGGCGCGCAATTGGGCCTGGCCGTCAAAATCCCAATGGCCATGGCTGACGCTGACATCCGAGGTGAAACGATCCACTTCACCCGCGCTGAACCCCAGCCAGCCCTGGGCCGACACCCGGCCCGACTTCAGGCTTTGCGGTAAGTCCAGCCAAGGCGACCAACCCAGGGGCCGCATGTCTTCGACGCGCGCATAAAGCTGGCCCTCGCCGCCCGCAAAGCTGAAGGTCCCGGGCGGAGCGTCGGCGGACTGCCGGAAGCTGCCTCGCATGTCCAGCGATTCGCCCAGCTCTGACGGAGGCACCGCCACCAGCGAATAGCGGTGGTCGCCTTTCTGGTTGAGCAAATTCAAGGTAACGCCGCTCAGCACCAGGGGCGGCGCCTGGCGGGTTTCGTCCGTCCAGCGGATGGTGGCGTCGCTAAGCACGATCTGGCGCTGCTTGGCCAGCCATTCCACAAAGCCGGCCGATTCACCTTCGGCGGGCGCTTCGACGGATTCCAGGTCGAAGCTGCGGCCCAGGAGATGCAGGCGCCCTTCCCGGTCCCGGCGGATATCCAGATCGATGCCGCCCGCATCCAGGCTGACGAATAGCGGCGACAGGGAAAGCAGGCTGCGCCAGCTCAGCACGGCCTGCACGCGCGGCAGGGTCAGCAGCATGCGCCGCTTGTGGCCTGTAAAGACCACATCGTTGATTTCGATGCGCGGGTTCAGCCCATTCCACTCGGCCTGGATCCGGCCCAGGCTGACGTCGGTGTCGAGCACGGAGGACAATTGACGGCTGATTTGCGGCCGCCAGTTATCGATATTGGGCAGCACCCAGTAGCGCACGCCCAGGAAGCCGACGGCCAGCAGAAAATAGATCAGCAGCGCTAGCGTGCCCAGAATCCGGAGAATGGCGGTGGAAAGTCGAAACACAGATTGATCAGGGCCTGTTACGGTAATATTTGCGGTATCTACTTGGGTCTCGTACCCATTGCACGGCTGTCGTCTTCCTGTTTATATACGCCACATCCTTCTTGCAAGCCTTATGTCCGAAGCCATTATATTAGAGCCGGCATTGCGCTGGTCCGGCGCCTTGCGCCGCAAACTCGGCGCCAACCTTTCGTTCCGGCAATGGTTGATCGAGGCGGCCGGCCAAACGCTGGCGCCGCAAACCATACACGCTTGGTTCGATGAACTCAAGGGCGGGCCCTCGGACGACGCCCTGCCCGTGGACGAAGTGCGGCGGGTGCTGCGCCAATTGCGCGAACGCGTGTTCTTTACCGCCATGGTACGCGACATCCACGGCAGCGCGTCCTTGCGCGAGGTCGTGGCCGCCATGTCGGCCCTGGCCGATCTGGCCGTGGCGCAAGCCTACAAAAGCGTGGCATCCAGCCTGGCCGAGGTGCACGGCGCTCCCATGGACCCGGACACCGGCCTGCCCCAGGAACTGCTGATCGTGGGCATGGGCAAGCTGGGCGGCAAGGAATTGAATGTGTCCTCCGACATCGACCTGATCATGCTCTATGGCGAGGAAGGCGAAACCACCGGCCGGCGCAAGATCAGCCACCACGAGTTCTACGGCCGAACGACCCAGCGCATGATGCCCATCCTGTCGGAAATCGATCAGTACGGCCAGGTGTTCCGCACGGACCTGCGCCTGCGCCCGGACGGCGACTCCGGCCCCCTGGCATGGAGCCTGGAGGCGCTGGAGAACTATCTGGTAGCGCAGGGCCGGGAATGGGAACGCTATGCCTGGCTCAAGGGCCGCAGCATCCCCTGCCAGGCTTTCGCCGGCAGCCGCCCCGCGGCGCAGCTGGAGCAACTGGAGGCCCTGCGCACGCCCTTCGTCTACCGCAAGTATTTCGACTTCGACGCGCTGGCGGCCCTGCGCGGCCTGCGCGAACGGATACGGCAGGACTGGCAGCGGCGCGCCCTGGCCCGCAACGGCGTGGACACGGTGCACAACATCAAGCTGGGCGAAGGCGGCATACGGGAAGTCGAGTTTGTGGTCCAGCTGAACCAGCTGATACGCGGCGGCCGCATGCCCTCGCTGCAGCAGCGCGGCCTGCTGAACGCCTTGCGCAAGCAGAAAGAGGCCGGCGTGATCGCGACCGACGTGGCCGACAAACTGGCCTCGGCTTACGATTTCCTGCGCCGCGTGGAACACCTGCTGCAATACAGGGAAGACGAGCAAACCCACTTGCTGCCGCGCGACCCGGACATCTGCGCCGGTCTGGCCGAGGCCATGGGCATGGAGCCGCCCGCGTTCGAAGCGGCCTTGTCGGATCACCGCGCCTTTGTGGCGCAGACCTTCCGGGACGCCTTCCGCATCGCCGGCATGGCCGATGGCGAGGAAACGAGCGGCACGTCGTCCAGCCGCGCCACAGAGCCTTGCACCGATCTGGCCGCGCACATTCAACAGAATATCGGCGACCGGCCCGACGCCATATGCGAGCGCGTCGACGCGCTGCTGGACGGGCACCGCGTGCGCAGCCTGCCGTCCACCAGCCGCAAGCGCGTCGAGGCGCTGCTGCCCGCCATTGTCAGCGCCGCCGGCAAAACCGAAAACCCGCACGATACGGCGCTACGGCTGCTGGGTCTGGTGGAGCATATCGCCCAGCGCAGCGCCTATCTGGCCC
>JBARWC010000049.1:0-4662 GCA_049646585.1 Burkholderiaceae bacterium
GATTGTCGGCGTCTTCGCGGGCCAGCTCGGTGTCGACGGCGCCGTCCTGGTCCAGCACAGTGCGGCCCTGGGTCAGGAAAATCAGTTTTTCGGCTCGCAGGGCGACGGCGGCGCTGGTGGCCAGGTCTTCCATGGCCAGGTTGAAGGCTTCTCCCGTGGGCGAAAAGCCCAGGGGCGAAAGCAGCACGATGGCGCCCTGATTGATGACATTGCGGATGGCGTCGATATCCAGTTTCCGGACGGCGCCGGCGTGCTTGTAGTCGATGCCGTCGATCACGCCCACCGGCCGCGCGGTGACGAAATTGCCGGATATCACGCGGATGTGGGCGTGCGACATGGGGGTGTTGGGCAGGCCCTGGCTGAAGGCGGCTTCGATGTCCAGCCGGATTTCGCCGGCGGCCTCCTTGGCGCATTCCAGCGCTTCGGGGCTGGTGGGCTCCGTGCCGCGCCCGAACTGGATCTGATAGCCTTTGAGCTTGAGCTGCTCATTGACCTGGGGCCGCGAGCCGTGCACCAGCACCAGCTTCACGCCCAAGGCCGACAGCAGCGATAAATCCTGTATCAGCGTATTCAGCTCGCCGTCGCTGACCAGCTCGCCGCCGAATGCGACCACGAAGGTCTTGCCCCGGAAGTCGTGGACGTAGGGGGCCACTTCGCGAAACCATCGCACGAACTGGGCCGGAGCGAATTCGGGAGCATCCTGCGCAGAAAGCGTGGTATCTATGTCGATCGAAGTCATGGCGACGTTTTATGCCTCGTTGAGAGTGGGGAGTGATCCAAAATTATAATAAGGGACTGCCTGTACAAAAGAAGTTTTATGCAAGAGCCTGTTAGTTTGTCGGAAAACACACACACACGCCCCGCCAAGGCCGGCCCCCGGACCCCGCGCGCCCTGCCGCCCCTGCTCTATCCGGAGGACCTGCCTGTCAGTGCGCGGCGCGCCGATATCGCCGCCGCCATCCGGGCGAACCAGGTCGTGATCGTGTGCGGCGAGACGGGGTCGGGCAAGACCACCCAGCTGCCCAAGATATGCCTGGAGCTGGGGCGCGGGCAGCACAAGATCATCGGCCACACTCAGCCGCGCCGGCTGGCCGCCACGTCGGTGGCCAAACGCATTGCGCAGGAACTGCAGACGGAGCTGGGCGATTGGGTGGGCTACCAGATACGTTTCAACGACCGGACCGGGCCGAACGCCGCCATCAAGCTGATGACGGACGGCATCCTGCTGGCCGAATCGCAGCGCGACCCGCTGCTGCGCCGCTACGACACCATCATCATCGATGAAGCGCACGAGCGCAGCCTGAACATCGATTTCCTGCTGGGCTTCCTGCTGCAGCTGCTGCCCAGGCGCCCCGATCTCAAGCTCATCATCACCTCGGCCACCATAGACGCCGACCGCTTTGCGCGCCATTTCGCGGGCAAGAATGGGCCGGCGCCGGTCATCGAGGTCTCGGGGCGGCTGTATCCCGTGGACATCCTGTACCGCCCGGTGCGCCAGGAAACCGATGCGCAGGCCGCGGCCGTCGACGCCCGGCGCTCCGGCGCCGACGAAGAGCGCGACCTGATCGACGCCGTGGTCGACGGCGTGGCCGAGTGCGCCCGCCATGGGCCCGGCGATGTGCTGGTCTTCCTGCCCGGCGAACGGGAAATCCGCGAAACCGTCGAGGCCCTGCGCAAGAGCCACCCTCCGGGCACCGAAGTCCTGCCTTTGTATGCGCGGCTTTCGCAGGCCGAACAAGAGCGCATCTTCCGGCCGCAGGGCAGCGGGCGGCGCGTGGTGCTGGCCACCAACGTGGCGGAGACCTCGCTGACCGTGCCTGGCATACGCTACGTGGTCGACAGCGGCCTGGCGCGCGTCAAGCGCTATTCCTGGCGCAACAAGGTCGAGCAGCTGCGTATCGAGCCCGTCAGCCAGGCGTCGGCCAATCAGCGCGCCGGGCGCTGCGGCCGCATCGGGCCCGGCGTATGCGTGCGCCTGTATGCCGAGGAGGACTACAAGGCCAGGGCGGCCTTCACCGACCCGGAAGTGCTGCGCTCTTCGCTGGCGTCGGTCATTCTGCGCATGAAAGCCTTGAAGTTGGACGATATCGAGTCCTTCCCTTTTGTCGACCCGCCGCCCGGAAGGGCGATTGCGGATGGCTACCATTTGCTGCAGGAACTGGGCGCCATCGACGAAGGCAATCAACTGACCGACAGCGGTCGCGAACTGGCGCGCTTGCCGGTGGACCCGCGCCTGGCCCGCATGATATTGGCCGCCAGGGACCAGCAGTGCCTGACCGAGATGCTGATCATCGCGTCGGCCCTGTCGGTGCAGGACCCCCGCGACCGGCCCATGCAGGAACGCGAGGCCTCGGAAGCGGCCCACGCCAAGTTCGGCGACGACAAGTCGGAATTCCTGTCTTACCTGAAGCTGTGGCGCTGGTATGGCGAGCAGTTGGAGCACAAGGCCTCGCAGCGCAAGCTGGTGGCCCTGCTGCGGCAGAACTTTCTGTCGCCGCTGCGCCTGCGCGAATGGCGCGACGTGCACAGCCAGCTGGCGGCCCTGGTGGGCGAGCAGGGTTGGCGCATGAACGCCGTGGACGCCACCTACGAACAGACGCACATGGCCTTGCTGGCCGGCCTGCTGGGCAATATCGGCCTGAAAAGCGACGACACCTCCACCTACCAGGGGGCGCGCGACATCCGTTTCCAGATTCACCCTGGCTCGCGGCTGGTCAAGAAGGCGGGCCGCTGGATCGTGGCGGCCGAACTGGTCGAGACCTCGCGCCTGTACGCGCGCTGCGTGGCCAGGATAGATCCGGTCTGGCTGGAGAAGGCGGGCGCGCACCTGATACGGCGCAACTGGTCCGACCCGCGCTGGGAAAAAAAAGCCGGCCAGGTCGTGGCCAACGAGCGCGCCACGCTATACGGCTTGCCTATCTACACCGGCCGCCGGGTCCACTTCGGCAAGATAGACCCGGCGCAGGCGCGCGAACTGTTCATCCGCCAGGCCCTGGTTACCGGCGAGATCGATTCGGCCCTGCCTTTCCTGAAGCACAATCGGCAATTGATCGCCTCCATCGAGAAGCTGGAGCATCAGACGCGTCGTCCTGACATCCTGGTGGACGACACGCTTATTTTCGCGTTCTACGACCAGCAGATCCCCGCCGACGTCTACCAGACGGTCACGCTGGAAAAATGGCATAAATCCCTGTCGAAGGATCAGGCGCAGTCGCTGATGCTGACCCGCGATGCACTGATGCGTCACGATGCCGCCGGCATCACCACCGAGGTCTTTCCCAAGAAAGTGGAATGGCAGGGCGTGCAGATGGCGCTGGACTACCATTTCGAGCCCGGCTCCGTTCGCGACGGCGTAACGCTGGCCGTGCCGCTGTTCGCGCTGAACCAGATCGACCCCATGCGCTGCGAATGGCTGGTGCCGGGCATGCTGAAGGAAAAAGTCCATCTTCTGCTCAAGTCGCTGCCGCAGAAGATCAGGCGCCATTGCGTGCCCTTGCCGGAGTACGCGGCCGGTTTCGCCGACCGCTGGTTCGAGCGTGCAACCGACCCGGACCAAGGCCTGCTGGAAGCCATAGGGGCCGACATGTGGGACCAGCTCAAGCAGCGTCCGCAGCGCAGCGATTTCAAGCCAGAGACCCTGCCCGCGCATTTGTTCATGAACTTCAAGGTGATTGACGAGCACGGCCGCATGCTGTCCGGCGGGCGCAACCTGGACCAGCTCAAGGCGGAGCACGGCAAGCAGGCGCAGGCCTCCTTCCAGAAGTTCGCCGCCAGCGACGACCAGGTGGCGCAGGCGCTGGCGCATGAGCAGCTTACCGATTGGACCTTCGGGCCCTTGCCCGAGATCATGGAGATCAAGCGCAAGGGGCAGTCCTTCGTGGGCTATCCGGCCCTGATCGACCGGCAGACGCATTGCGACCTGGACGTCTTCGACGATCCGGCCCAGGCGCGCCGGCACCACCGCGCCGGCCTGTTGCGCCTGTTCCGGCTGGCCCTGCGCGAGCAAGTCAAGTTCCTGGAGAAGAACCTGCCCGACCTGACGCATATGAGCATGCTGTACATGAGCTTGGGCACTCAGGACGAGTTGCGCGACCAGATCATCGACACGGCCCTGGACCAGGCCTGCCTGGCCGAGCCCTGGCCTGCCGACCAGCAGGCCTTCGAGCTGCGGCGCAATGAAGGAAAGGCGCGCCTGGGCCTGCTGGCTCAGGAAGTGGGCCGGCTGGCCAAGCAGATATTGACGGAGTGGTCGAGCTTGCAGAAGAAACTGCCGCAGGCCAAGCCGCATGCCGCGGCCTATGCCGACTTGCAGAAGCAGCAGGGCGGGCTGATGGGCAAGTGGTTTCTGCGCGATACGCCCTACCGCCAGCTGACGCACTACCCGCGCTACCTGAAGGCGGCGCAGGTGCGCATCGACAAGTTGCGGGCCGATCCGGCCAGGGACGCCAGGCTGATGGCCGACATGGCGCCCTTGCTGGTTCAGTACCAGCGTGCGGTGTCGGCCCTGAAAGGGGCCAGGGATGCACAGCTGGAAGAGTTTCGCTGGCTGCTGGAGGAACTGCGCGTGGCCCTGTTCGCACAGGAACTGCGCACCCCCATGCCGGTGTCCGTCAAGCGGCTGCAAAAAGCCTGGTCGGCCATGCAGCGTTAAAGGGCTTGCGG
>JBARWC010000050.1:0-3296 GCA_049646585.1 Burkholderiaceae bacterium
CAATACATCCACTACTACAATCACGACCGCATTAGGACAAAACTTAAAGGCCTGAGTCCGGTGCAATACCGAATCCAGGCCTTGGCCACTTAACCCGTGACCGTCCAACTTCTGGGGGTCAGTTCACGCGCAGCGGGAATCTTTTTTTTGGACTCTGGTCAGGACGGCTTAAAACGTCTTCGCCGGGCAGTCGCGCACGCGGCCCCAGGCGTTGTTGGGCTCGCAGTATTTGTTGCGCGCCGCCCAGGCGCAACTGGGCCGATCAAAAAAGCCCTGGGCGCTGCATGCCTGGAGGTCCTGGCGCAGGCTGGCCTGCCAGGATGGATTATTGCTGCCGCTAGCCGCCACGGGTGGCGGGGGCGGTGGCGCGGGGGCGACTTCGATAGGCTGCAAGGGCGCTTGCTGGCCGCTGGCGGCGCCCGCTCCCAGGCCCAGGTTGCCGACATCGGCGATGCCATGCAAGGCCGGCCCGGCGCTGTTGGACTGGGCGATAAGCTGGGCCTCGCCCATGGTGATCGTTGTGGTGGCCACGTCTATGGTGGGATTGGATGTGGTTTCATCCAGCGAGGTTTCAGGTATTTCCCATGCGATGGCCGTGGGCGCTTCCGGCACCCCCTGCTGCCCATTGAGCAAGGGCTGGGGCGGCTGAGCGACATAAGGCAAGCCGTTGGCATCCAGCACGGGAACGTCGGAAAGCTCGGGGCGATCAGGCGTCGTGGTCGCCACCGGGCCATGGGCGACCAGCCAATCACCCAGGCGCAAGCCGCCCCAGGCGGAAGCGCCGGCGGCCAGTACCAAGATCGCAAAAATGAATCGCCAGGACATGTCTACCTTTTGTCTGGAAAAGAATGCCCAGTATATAGGCTGGAATCCGCGGGAAAAAATGGCGGACCGCCGCATCCTTTATGCATTCTGCCCAAAAACCTGGCCTCCGTGTTCGCGCATGGTGTGAAATTCAATGCCGGGATACAGTTCTTGCGCAACGCGCAACTGGGCCGGCGAGCTTGCCAGGAACGCGGCGGCATCCACGACATCATAGGCGATGTTCGCCGCATTGGCATTCATGAATTTTCGCAAGACTTTGGGGTCTTCGGCTGTAAACCAACGTGCCATGTTGTAACGCGAGGGCATCATGCGCGCGTCGACGCCGTATTCGGTCTTGAGGCGGTGCGCCACCACTTCGAACTGCAACTGGCCCACGGCGCCCAGCAAAAGGGCGCCGCCGGCCACCTCGGGCCGGAACACCTGTATGGCGCCTTCCTCGCCCAACTGGGTCAGACCGGTGCGCAACTGCTTGGTGCGTAGCGGGTCCTTGACCTCGACCGACTGGAACAGTTCGGGCGCGAAGAAGGGCAGGCCGGTGAATTGCAGGGTTTCGCCTTCGGTCAGCACGTCGCCCAGTTGCAGGACGCCGTGATTGGGTATGCCGATGACGTCGCCCGCATAGGCCTCGTCCAGCAGTTCGCGGCGTTGCGACAGGAAGGACACCACGTTGTTCGGACGCATTTCCTTGCCGGTGCGCGCCACTTTCAGGCGCATGCCGCGCTCGAAGCGGCCCGAGCTGACGCGCACGAAGGCCACGCGGTCGCGGTGGGCCGGGTCCATATTGGCCTGGACCTTGAAGACCACGCCGCTGAACTTCGCTTCGTCGGGTTGAACTTCGCGTTGCATGGCCGTGCGCGGACCCGGCTTGGGCGCCAGCTCCACCAGGGCGTCCAGCACTTCCTGCACGCCGAAATTGTTGATGGCCGATCCGAAGAAGACCGGAGTCTGCTTGCCGGCCAGGAAGGCGGCGTGATCGAACTCGGGCGCGGCGGCGCCGATGAGCTCGATTTCCTCGTGGGCCTTGTCGAATGCGTCGCCGAAGCGTTGGGCGATGGCCGGGTTGTCCAGGCCGTCTATCAATTCATCCTGGTCGCCACGCCGTTCTTGCCCGGCGCGGAAAACCCGCATGCGGTTGCGGCGTATGTCGAAGACGCCGCCGAAAGAACGCCCCATGCCCACGGGCCAGGAAAACGGCACGGCATCCATCCCCAAGTGGGATTCAATCTCGGACAGCAGGTTCAGCGGCTCCTGCACCTCGCGGTCCAGCTTGTTGATGAAGGTGATGATGGGGGTGTTGCGCGCCCGGCAGACTTGCAGCAGGCGTATGGTTTGCGGTTCGACGCCGTTCGCGGCGTCGATCACCATCAGTGCGGCGTCCACGGCGGTCAGGACGCGGTAGGTGTCTTCGGAAAAGTCCTGGTGCCCCGGGGTGTCCAGCAGGTTGATCACGCAGTCGCGGTACTCCATCTGCATGACCGAGGAGGCGACTGAAATGCCTCGCTGCTTTTCGATCTCCATCCAGTCGGACGAGGCGTGGCGGCTGGCCTTGCGGGCCTTGACGCTGCCCGCGATCTGGATCGCGCCCGCGAACAGCAGGAGCTTTTCCGTCAAGGTGGTCTTGCCCGCGTCGGGGTGGGAAATAATGGCAAAGGTACGTCGCCGCGCGACTTCTTGGGTAATGCTCATGACGTGATTTTAGCGTGTGCCGCTTCCGAAGCCGTCGCCCCTCGGCCTTCGCGGCGGTTTATCTTATTTATGGTGGCTGAACGAGGCCAGTACCGTGCCCGCCAGGATGAACATGGCGCCGAACGTGCGGTTGAGCCAGCGAATGTGGCGCGGGCTGCGCAGCAGCTTCAGTATGCGCGAGGCCAGGGTGGTGTAGCAGCCCATCGCCACCAGGTCGGTGAAGCACAAGGTGGCGGCGATGGTGGCGTATTGCAGCGGCAACGGTTGCGACAGGTTCAGGAACTGGGGCACCACGGCCAGCAGGAAAACCGTGCCTTTGGGGTTGGTGACGTTGATCAGGCAGCCGCGCAGGATGAGTTCGCGCGCCCTGAATGGCGCCGCATCGCCGGCCTCCACCGCGACCGGCGCCGCATCGGTGCGGAACTGCTTCCAGCCCAGGTAGATCAGGTAGAGCACTCCCAGCCATTTGACGATGCCGAAGGCCACCTCGGAGGCGGCGAGCAGGGCGCCCAGCCCCACCGCGACCACCAGGAACTGTATGAGTATCCCCAGGATCAGCCCTATCGTTGTCCAGTACCCGCGCCTGAAGCCGTATTTCAGCCCCGAAGCCATGGCCGAGATGGCGCCGGGCCCGGGCGAAAAGGAAATCGCCCAGGAAGCGGCGAAAAAGGCGAGCCAGGTGGACAGGGACATGGTCGGGCGCGAGGGTTGGGAGTGGCCAAATAGTACGCTTTATTTGCCCAGCAAGGCGGCGCGCTGGCCGTTGTTGCGCCGGCCTTGACCGC